>DASVRN010000111.1:0-25565 GCA_036388595.1 Chloroflexia bacterium | reverse complement strand
GTTCGGCATCGGCTCCGACAGCGTGCTCACCCTGCGCGACGAGGTGGTTGGGGGCGACCGCCGCAACATGCCCGGCGCGGTGCGTATGTCGTTCGGCTTCTACAGCACACGCGACGACGTAGACGCCATCATACAGGCGCTCTGGGACATCCAGAACGGCAAGTGGCGTGGCGACTACACGCAGAACCCCAACAGCGGCGAGTACAAGCCCACCTCAGAGCAGACCAGCCCCGTTGGGTGGTTCAACATTTAGGGCGTAGGGCTAATCCCGAACCGCCAGCGCGTGCAGTCCTCCGGGAACTTGGTCCATGCGAAGACGACGCCAGGGTGTACGATGTAGAGGCCGCCCTCCTGCCAGTTGTCCGGTTTGGGGTTATAGTTGTACTTCGGTCCGTACTTCGCCCCGAAAGCCCCGGCCAGTTGTTCGGCAAGCGAAGGGTCGGGGTTCTCCAGCTGCTCGGCCGTGCCCTCCAGGATTACCACATCATCCCCCCGCTCCACGTGCACCACCACGGCCGGGTTGGCCTCCAGGTTGCGGCCCCTGCGCGTGTCCGGCCCACCCTCGAAGTAGAACCGCTCTCCTAACCACACACCCCATACGGGCACAGAGTGCGGTCTGCCGTCGGGGCGCGTGGTGCCTATCCAGTAGTTTATGCCCGCGCTCATCATCTCGCTGACGTGGCTCCACGGGAGCATCCCCTCGGAAGTCGTGGGGATGCCATAGCCCTCCGGCATCTGGGGGCGGTCGGCCTGCAGTTCTATATGCTCGATTTCGCTTTCATGCTGCAACATACAGAGTCCTCCCTTACCTGGGTTAGAGTTCGCATGCGTAATATACACGAACATTCCTGACATCTTTTGTCAGGTTGCTGATATGGGGTGGTCATTCTCGGCGGGATAGCACAGGTTAGGAATGTTAGAGGCTACGAAGGCCGACGCCCGTCGATTGAAATCGAGGGCTACGCTAGGCAAAGTCCCTGCGGGACTGGTGCATCTTGTTAGGTCTTTAAAGATGCTCATAGATATACCAGTCTGCCTTGCGGCAGACTGCGCAAGGTGTAGCCCTCGATTTCAATCGACGCGCGTCGTCCTTCGCACTCTGCACCTTGTACGGGATCAATCCACGGGCGTCTATTACCGCGAAAGACCACACCCCAGGTTGCCGCAAACAGCCGCCCGGTGGCCTAAACTCTGCTTATACGGCTTGTGCGTGGATGCGGCTTCTATGCGCGTCCTTCCATGATTGGCAAACTCCGAACAGGCAGGTCTACAACGATGAGCAACCTATCAATTTCTCGCAAGCACGGTCTATCTGTGCGGCTACTCCTGGCGGTGCTGGTGCTCCCCATTATACTCGGCGCTTGCAGCCTGAGCAGCGTGGAGAGCGGGCGACCCCGCACGGCGACACCCTCGGCCAACGGGCAGCAAGCCACACCCGTAGCCTCTCAACAGGACGGCACGCAGGGGCAGAACAACCAGAACAACAATAGCCCCGCAGGCGGCAACTTCAACTCTCCCGCCGAGCAGGAGGCCGGAGGGTCGGCGGGGGCCGCGTGGCAGATACCGGCGGAGCAGCAGGCTGTGGTCAAAGTAGTCGAGCAGGTGAACCCAGCGGTGGTCACCGTGGTCAACAGGCTCGACCCGCGCCAGAGCGGCTACAGCGGTGAGGCCCGCGGCTCCGGGGTGGTGATCGATGAGGACGGCCACATCATCACTAACTTCCACGTCATAGAGGGCGCGGCGGAGGGCGGCTTGCAGGTGATCTTCCTAGACGGTACGATAGCACCCGCCACACTGACAGGGGGCGACCGGGGCAACGACCTGGCAGTGCTCAAGGTAGACGCAGAAATAAAGGCAGTGGCTACCCTGGCGGACTCCAGCAAGGTGAAGGTCGGTGAAACGGTGATCGCTATCGGCTCGGCGCTGGGCGACTTCACCAACACGGTGACGGTGGGCGTGGTTAGCGGCACCAACCGCGACCTGCAAGGCCTGGATGTGGAGTTAGAGAACCTGATCCAGACCGATGCCGCCATCAACCACGGCAACTCGGGCGGCGCGCTGCTCAACCTGTCAGGCGAGGTCATAGGCATCAACACGGCTGTGGTGCGCGGCGACGGGAGCAGCGCCGGTGCGGGCGACGTGGCCGAGGGGCTAGGCTTCGCGATACCGGCCAACCGCGTCAGGACGGTAGCGGGGCGTATCATCGAGCAGGAGGGCAGGCCGAGGCCCTTCCTGGGCGTGGCTACCGAGCCTGTTACCCCGCAGCTCGCCTCCTACTACGACCTGCGCGGCCCCAACGGCAGGCTGCTCAACAGCGGCGTGCTCGTAGTGGATGTGGTGCAGGGTAGCGCCGCCGAAGAAATCGGACTAGCGCCCGGTGACGTGATACTCAGCATAGACGGCACGGCCCTCAACGAGGACAACCCCCTGGTGGACGTGCTCGCAATGTACGAGGGAGGCCAAACAGTCAGGCTCCAGGTGGTGCGCAACGGCGAAGCCCAGGAAGTGGAAGTGATGCTCGGGAGTAGGTAAGCCTGATTAGCCCCTGTGGTGCCGATGCACAGTTAGGGAGTTGCTGCTACCATAGAGCGTGCTTTTGTGTGCTATAATGTGTCAGGAGGTACAGAAATATGAACATCCTGACCGTGGAAGAGGTAGCTCAACGCCTACGGCTGAACCCGTTCACGATCCGGCGTTTGTTGCGTGAGGGTGTGCTTCGCGGTAGCAAGGTAGGCAAGCGACAATGGCGCGTCCAGTTACGTGATTTGGAAGCCTACCTGAACCAGAGCAGCAACGGTGTAGCGCAGCTATCTCAAGGTAGGCAGCCGTACCCGCAGGACTTCACGGATATAGAGGCCGCAGATCTCGATGCGATGTTGGCACGCGTTACCCCAGAGAACCGACATCAGTTAGTGGACTGGGGTAAGCCTGTAGGCAACGAGGTCTGGTAAGTTGGCTTCTCCCACCCAGCCTTATGTACCAGGTCGTGGAGATTTGGTATTTCTAGACTTTGACCCGGTAAAGGGACACGAACAAGCAGGGATACGCCCGGCCGTAGTGCTATCACCTGCAAGCTATAACTCCAGGGTTGGCCTGGCTCTGGTCTGCCCTATAACGAGCTGGGCTAAGGGGTATCCCTTCGAGGTTGCTTTGCCTGCGGGTCTCGCCGTCAGTGGAGTGATACTTACCGACCAGGTAAAAAGCATATCCTGGCCCCACCGCAACGTCTCGTACCGGGACTCCCTCCCGGTAGAGGTCTTCCGGCAGGTGGTATCGAATATATTGGGACTACTGACGAAGGGATAGCTATCGTCCATCGTCCATCGTCCATCGTCCATCGTCCATCGTCCATCGTCCGTTATGCTACAATACCACCGATGACGAAGCCACGGCCAAAGACTCTATACTGGGCGTTCGTTCTGCACGTCCTCATCGTCTTCGTGGTGGCGCTGGGCGTGCGGCTGGCCTACTGGCAGGACGCGCGGGCTTACGCCATCGGGGCTGACGAGCCTGATTACGTGCTCCCCGCTCAGACGCTGCTCAGAGACGGGCGTTACGTAGACACCTTCATCACGCCCGGGCGCACGTGGACCAGGGTGCCACTTACCTCTCTGCTGTTCGCCGGGTCGTTCGTCTTCGTGCCCGACGAGGCCGCCAAACACGCCGCCGGGGAAGATGCCGCCCTCATGGAGCCGCGCTACGATGCCCTCAACCTGGTGCAGATAGCGGAAAGCCTCCTCACCGTGGGGCTTATCATGCTGCTGGCGGGCCGCATCTTCCCGCAACGGGGGAGGCATGTAGCGGTCGTTGCGGGGTATATCGCGGCGCTGTACCCACCCCTCGCCAGCAGCCCAGCCCAGCGCGCCCTCAGCGAACCCACCTCGATCCTGTTCGTGGTGGCGGCCATTTACGCCTTCTCCTGGTGGTCGCCACACGGCGCAATGAGCAAGAACATGCTCGTGGCGATAATTGGCGGGGCGCTGGTGGGTCTTGGGGCGCTGGCCCGGCCTATCGCGCTTACTTTCCTGCCGTTCATACTGGTGTGGCTGTTTGTAACTTATAGGTTCGCTCGTAAGCCTTCCGATACCGGAGCTGAGGAGAGTAGAGAGGCAGACGGCGACCAACCCCGCAAGGCAAGCTTGCTCGCACGCTACCGCAAGCCGCTGCTAGTATCACTTGTGGCGACGGTGGTGGCCTTATTTTGCATCGCGCCGTGGACCCTGTACAACTACAGGCAATATGGCCGCTTCCTGCTGCTCGACACGGCCAGCACCACCGCATATTGGAACTACCACAACTTCCGGGGTGAGGACATCACGGCACGCATGGCGGCGCTCCCCAACCCGGCTGACCGGCTGTCGCTCATCATCTCGGAGGGCACGGCCAACATCTTCGAGTACCCCGACCAGGCGGCGGGCAGCGTCATATTCGCCTTCTTCTACTTCTGGCACCTGGAAAGCAACTCGGCGGTGCTGCTCAACCCGTGGGACATGACCCAGCGCGAGCCTGACGTGCCCGACCTGCTACACGCCGACGCCGCCTTCTTGCTGGTGGGCCTCATCGGTGTGTGCGGGCTGGCGGGTCTTGGCTTCCGACGGCTGGAGGACCGTGCGGGACGCACCTTGCTGCTGTCGAACCTGTGGCTGCTGTCCATGCTGCTGCTGGGGCTGGTGGTGCCTTACGATGGCCGCTATCGTTTGCCTGCGGTGCCATCGCTCATCGTGCTGGCAGCGGGATTGCTTGTGCTTACAGACTGGAAGGACGTTTTCTTACCAGGGAGGGCCTTGCGCATAGTGAGGGCGCATGTGAGGGTGGTGGTTGCCGCCTCGTTGCTGTGCCTGTGGATGGTGGCGGGAGCGTACTCGCCCAACATTCCGCCTCTGCTACGCACCCTCTACCAGAGTTGGCGGGGCGACCTGGAGTTGCAGTCAGGGGATATATCTTCCGCGATTGGAAGGTACAGGCTGGCGCAGCAGGCGTTCCCCGATTTCTTCTACGGCTATAGGCGCGAAGCCGACGCCGCCCGCGCCGTTGGAATGGACGACCTCGCCCGGCAGGCTTACGCTCGCAGCCGCGAACTCGCCCCCGACGACGCCTATAACATCCTCGGCTTCGCTGACCTCGCGGCGCGGCACCCCGAATGGGAATTCACCGCCAGTGAGCGCGACTGGCTGTTACGGGACGAAGCGGACTGGCGCGGCAACCCCTGGAACAGCTTCCGGCCTTCGCCCACCCACACGATTGACGTAGGCACGGGCGGCGATAGCGTCTACATACGCGGCTTCTACCGCCCCGACCAGCCCTCACACGACTTCAACTATCGCTGGAGCCGTGGCAGGGCCATGCTGCGCATCCCCGTGCCGGCAGGCGCGTTCAGTGCTGTACGCCTGCGCATGTCGGCACCCGGTATTGGGCCCAACGAGCCGGTGCAGGTCAGAGTTGTATCAAATGGCGCACAGGTTACCGAGTTGCAAGTAGCTCCCGGTTGGGCGGACTACGATGTGCCATTGCCATTGGGTGCCGGACAACCGGGCAACACAGTGACGCTGGAAATAACCAGCCCAACCCGCAAAGTGGCCGACTACGTACCGGACAGCAACGACCCCCGCAGCTTGGGTGTGGGCATCGACAGCATCATGTTGGTGGAAGGTCCTTAGGCGCAAAGTCGCTACGTTTCCGCTGGCCTAGATGCTGTGCGGGAATCCGTCCCCTTTTGTCATCCTGAGCCCTTCGGCTACGCTCAGGGTAAACTCCGCGAAGGATCAGCCACCCGTGTTTGACTCTTGCGATTGAGGTACACGGTTCCTCAGGCCACCATCATCCCCAATGTTGAGGACTCTCGCTTAGCCACTTGATCCTTCGCTACGCTCAGGATGACAGGGTGGGGTTTGGTTCTGTACGTTCGACACAGGGGCTACAAGAGGGCACGATGCATTGTGCTCCTGTAACCGCAAACTATCCTAACCTTTGCGCGTCCTTTGTGTCCTTTGCGTCCTTTGCGCCCCTTCGGCTACGCTCAGGGCATGCTTTGCGTTTTCGTCTATTAAGAGAGGTCGAACCGCATCTCCATCTTGCCAAGGAGGATGCTGTCGCCCGAACGGAGGGGGTGGAGGGTGTAGGGGGGCAGCTTCTGGCCGTTGACCACCACGCCGTTCATCGAGCCGAGGTCTTCGACGTAGACCTGGTCGCCTTCGCGCTTGAGGCGGAAGTGGCGGCGCGATACGCCCAGTTCGAGGCCGCCGTAGGGGTTGAGGTCCACGTCAGGGTAGCTGTTGCTCTGGGGGTCGCTGCGGCCCACGATCAACTCGGGGCGGGCGGGCACGGGGATAGTAGCCGGGGGCGGGGGAGAGATCACTATCAGGGCGGCTGCTGCCTGCCTGCCTGGCGCGTACCCACCGGCAGACGGACCGTTCGCGGGCGCATTGGAGTAGGAGGGTAGGGGTGGGGAGTACTGGGGCTGGGCGGGTGCGCTTTGTTGTCCGGGAGAGGGCATATAGGCGGTAGGTGCCAGCAGTGAGGCTCCGCAGTTGTCGCAGAACGCCTCACCAGGTAATGCCGCCGCCCCACACACCGGGCAGGCCGTAGAGCCGAGACCGGCCACCTGAGCGGGCGCTTGAGCCGGGGGTGCCGCTGGTGCCGCAAACCCCTGCCCCTGGTTCTGCCCCCTCAAAGGAGTGCCGCAAGCATCACAAAAAGCCACTCCATCAGGTAGCTCAACGCCGCAATTCGGGCAATAAATCGCCATTCCTACCCTCCAAGTGCCGAGTTCCGAGTTCCGAGTTCCGAGTTCCGAGTGCTTGATTAGGCTTTGATGCGCTGGGTATTACGTTGCTTTTCTATGGAGGCTCGTAAGCCACTCAGAACGCGGGCTACTTCTTCGGCTTGTGACATTAGTGCATCAAAGCGTGCTTGTTGTAAATACCCTACGTCAAGAGCAACATACAATTGTGAACGCAACTCCGCACAGGATGCCTTTGCAATAATCAGAAACTGTGAAAACTCTCCGAGACCGCGCCGCTCGAAGCCTTCCGCGATATTTGACATGACTGAGACGGCTGCTCTCTGTATCTGGCCGGATAGGCCGAAATCCCGGGCAAAAGCCTGCTCTCGCGTAACTTCATACACGTCCCTGGTAAGTACTCGTGCTTTCTGCCAGGCAATAAGGTCCTCGAAGCGCTCTATACTACTCACCTAGAATAACCCTCCCAAGCGCACTCATCTTCACTAGACACTCGGCACTCGGCACTCGGCACTCGGCACTCGGCACTCGGCACTCGGCACTCGGCACTAACTCTGTCCCAGTCTCACCGTCTTGCCGCTCTCGAAGCGGATCGTTTTGCGGCCTTCGGGGGACATTACGCGGCCCTTTTCTAGGTTGGTTAGTTCCTCCTCGACCACCCTGGCAAGCTCCGTGTCGCCCTGGTTGAGCAGGTGGGTGAGCGCGCCTTTCAGCTTCTGCGTGGCGGCGGGGATATTACCGGCTTCCAGGTCTTGCAGGGCGCGGGTCTGCAACTTGAAGGCGCTCACCTTCTCCACGAGGTTCATCACGCGCGGGTCGGGCGACGAGATCACCGCCGGGTCGTGCGAGTAGCTCAATACGAGGTCGAGGTTGGCGCGTTGGGACGATAGCCCGTTCTGGGGCACGTCGTACTCGGCCTCTAGCTGCGCGATGCGGTAGGTGCCCGCCGGGCGCGAGGGCACCACGAACTCCACCAGCAACGTCTGGCCGTGCCCGCGCTCAAGCTCGCCCAGCGGCACGCGCAGGTCGCCCGCGGCCTGTTCGGGTGAGAGCCGGGAAATGAGGGGGTGCACCCTGAAGATGCTGCGCACCTCTATGCCGAGCGCCGGTTTGATAGCCATAGAGAGCCGCTGGAGGGCCACTGCCTGCATCTGCTGCACCGCTCGCTGGAAGTGGGACCGGATGCGCTCGGGCGAGGAGATGTAATCGGCGTCACCGGCGGTGCGGCGGCCGATCTCCTCCATCAGCTTGTCGTTCCAGTCCTTGCCTATGCCCAGTGCGGTAATTGGCACGCCCAGCTTGGCGGCGCTGTCCGCCTGCTCCAGGCAATGCTTCTCCTTCTCGGTGATGCCGTCGGTGAGCAGCACGAGCCTATTTACCATACCATTGGGGGTGCCAGAAGAGAGTTGGGGCATCTGCTTGCGAAGCTCAACCAGCCCCGCCTCCATCGCAGGGGCCATTTTGGTGCCGCCGTCAGCCTTCAGGCGCGAGATGCGGCTGTGCAGGTCGGCCCGCACCGCGCTGTTGCTTATCTGCCCCGAGAAGATCACCTCGTTGCGGCTGTTGAAAGCCACAATGGCGATGTAGTCCTGCGGTGTGAGCATGTCGAGCACGAGGTTGGTGGCGTCGCGCAGGTTGTCTATCTTCGAGCCGTTCATCGAGCCGCTGTGGTCGAGCACCAGGCACAGGTTGAGGGGCATGGGCGCGGCGGACACGGACACGGCCTCGGCAGGACGCATCTCCAGCAAACAATAGACAAGCTGCGGCACGTTCATCACGGGCACGGTGGACCGCGAAAGTGTGGAGACAATGTTCAACTCGCCTGGCATAGTGCTCTCCGAACTAAGGTGATGCGGTCCAACCCGGCCGCTCAATCATTATAGTTCTACGTTCGGTACGCGTCAAAGTTGCACCATGTTTTAGAGACGGAACCGCCAAGACGCCAAGGACGCCAAGAACAGCGCCAAGATTAGGATTGATTATTGCCGCAGAGGGCGCAGAGGTTACGCGGAGTACGGTAGGAGTACGGTAAGGGTTTGGCGTCTCCACCAGTATATCTGGTATCCTGTTCCACCCTGTCATCCTGAGCGTAGCGAAGGATCTCAGATGCTGATTATCTCAATGTGTTGAACGCTCGCTACCTCTATTCGTACCAGTTCAGCAGCAGCCCTATTCACCTTCTTGAGATCCTTCGCTACGCTCAGGATGACAGGGTGGAGGTTGGTTCCTGGTAATGGAACATAGGTGCCCGCCGCCTCTTCCTCCACACCCTCATCATCTCAGCGTAGCCTCTGCGTTCTCTGCGTCTTTGCGGTGCAACACGACCGGACCTATAAGCACTATGCCGCAAGCAACGTGTCGGACAGTCCCTGGGCGCGCAGGTAGTCCATCACACGGAGGACGGCCAGCTCTTTGGCTTTGGCCTCGAACATGACGTCGAAGTGGAGGTCGGCGGCTCGCTGGAGGAAGGCAAGGAAGGCGGCGGGGTCAACGTAGTCGGCGTGGGCACCGGCTGATGCTGCCTGGGTGCGGGTGCCTTTGCCTTTGACGCGCACCTGCACGACTTCCGTGCGCTGGTCGGAGTAGTGTATCTTGGGGCGCTGGTCAGAGAGCCACGTTTCCAGGCAGATGCGAAGGGCGGTTGTCTCATCAAGATTGGCATCTTCGCCGGGGAGGATGCTGGGGTTTACCCTGTGGTGCAGGTTGTCGAACACGATAGGCACACCGGTGTGGCGGCTCACATAGAGTGCGTCGGCTACGTTGAAGATGGTGTCGTCGTTCTCGATCACCACACGGGCGCGGACATTTTCAGGCAGAGATGGGTACCGCTCGATCCAGCGTTGCAATGCAGGCCCTTTGTCGCCGTAAGCCCCGCCGATATGCACTATCACCTTGTTGTCGGGCGGCATGCCCATGTAGTCGAGCACGTCAGCGGCATACTGAAGCTCGCGCACGGCGGCCAGGTAGGTAGCTTCGTTGGGCGAGTTGAGCACGGTATATTGGCCGGGGTGCATGCTGAGGCGGATGCCGAGGCTGCGGGCCAGCGCCCCCACCTCGGCAAGCTCACGCCGCGACTCCTCAAGCTGTGTGCCGAACTGCGGGCGGTTGGGGTCGGTGTAGTAGGGCGCCATGTTGGAGCTAAGGCGGTACATGCGTATGCCCAGGCCGTGGGCGTAACGCAGTATCTTGCCGACGTTCTCCAAGCTCACGCACAGGTGCGGATTGTTCTGCCACTTACGCGTGTCGTGCGCCCTCACGTCCAGCCCCATTACAGCACAGGCAAATCCCAGCCTCATTTGTTGCTCCTGGACACCTGTCCTAGCTTGTCGAGTATCAATTCGGGAAATATCTCCGCCAGCTATGTTGGTGGAGATGAGCACATAAGCTCCACCCTGTCATTTCGAACGCAGTGAGAAATCTCGTCCCTCACCGGAATGCTTCCCTTTTCCTATTGTCCTTCATCTCAAAAAGAAAAGTGTTACCATGTGCTGTGGGACGAGATTTCTCACTGCGTTCGAAATGACAGGGGCCGACTCTGTTGCCATTGTGCGGCGCTTCTATTTCTAAGGCGGCTTCTAGCATACTTCCGTGCTAGGCAAAAAGAAAGAGAGGGGAGACCATTCCCCTCTCTTTATACGCATGGTGCGGTTGCGTGGTTCTTCCCCTATGGCCCGGCGGTTGTCTGGCAGTTGGGATAGAAAGTGTTAGCCACTATCTTGGCTGCCTGGCCCCTGGTCACGGCGTTGCCGGGGCGGAAGTAGGGCCTGTCCTGGTCGTCGCAGGGGCCGCCGTTGGGGTCGGAAGTACCGCAGGCATAGCCACCCATTACGTTGCGCTGTGTGAGTCGCTCTATGTAGACGTAGAAGGAGCTTGGGTCGTTGCTCACCGGCACGTCCGCGTACGTCTGCCCGGAGACCGCGTCGTCAAGCAGGGCGGCATTGGCTACGATCTTGGAAAGCTGGCCCCTGGTCGCCAGGTCGTTGGGCCGGAAGTAGGGGCGGTTGCCCTCACCGCAAGGCTCAGTGGGAGTCGTGCCGCACGCATAGCCGCCCATGTAGCCCCGCCGGGATAGGCGGTTGATCCACTGGTAGAAGGGCGAATCGGGAGCCACGTCCTCGTATATCTGCTCTTGAGGGGCCTCGGTCAAGCCCGCGCTCTGAGAAACGATCTTGGCTATCTGGCCGCGCGTGATGTTGCTGCCCGGCCTGAAGTAGGGATTGCCGCTGCCGCCGCACGGCTCGCCTGGGCCGCCACACGGGTAGCCACCGAGCACGCCCTCACACGCGAGACAGCGCACGAACGGGTAGAAGGTGCTGCCCGCCGCCACGTCCTGGAACTGGACCGGGCAAGCGGTGGACGTAGGAGAGGGGGTATGCGTCACCGTGCTGGTTGGCGTGCTGGTTGGGGGGGTGCCGGTCACGGTGTTGGTAGGTGTGGCAGTATTGGAGGGTGTGGAAGTGTTGCTGGCGGTGGGTGTCGCGGTGACGCTGGGGATGGGGCCACTAACATCGAACCGCTGGGTGAAGCCGGACGACTCGGGCCTGCCGGTGCTGTAGTCATAGCCACCGATGGCGTACAGGAAGCTGTCGTGGGCCACGTACCCGAAGTTGCGGGTAGCGCTGGTGAGACCGATAAACGAGGTCCACGAGCCATCGAGGCCGCCGCCCGGTGGTGGCTCGAAAATGTAGGCCAGGGTGTTCGGTACCAGGTAGTTGCTGGAGTCGGGTGGGTTTGAATGGCCTCCCGCCGCCACCAGCTTGCCGGAGATGCCGTTTCCTGTGCCAGCCTCGTAGGACCACGCGCCGAGGTCGCCCTTGCCTTCAGGCAGGTCTGCCATGCGCTCCCACACGCCGACCGTGGGGTTCATGCGCTCCACTACGCTGCTCGGTTTCAGCCTGCGCTTTTCGATTTCGAGGTGGGTCTCCCAGGTGTCGCCGCCGATGGCGTAGATGTAGTCGCCCAGGGCCACCCCCGCGATGTAGGCGCGAGGCGTGGAGAGATTGCCCATAGGAAGCTGCGACCACCTGCTACCAGCCGGGTTCTCTGGCTCGAACACCCAGGTCTCGGCGTACATTGTGCCATTGCCACGCGGATCGAAGCCGCCGAATATATACAGCTTGTTGTTCAGCACCGCGTAGCCGCCGGGTATCCTCGCGGGGCTGGCGGGCCAGGGGTCGGTGGTTAGATACGTGATACTGTCACCGACTGGGTCATACCTGCGCACGGTGTTAGTAGGAACGCTGCTGATATTGCTGCCGCCTATCGCGTAGATAGCCACGCCTGTGGTGTCCGTCAGCGTGGAAACGGCCATATTGGAGGTATATCGCTCGCCGGGACACTGCACCGACTTACTAGGATGTATCGTGGGTGGGCAAGGATCGATATCAACCTGCTTCCGTACCCACGTACCGGGATCGCTCGCGCTGGGACCCGGCGTATATTCGAAGGTCCAGGTATAGGGAGGGTTGTACTGGTTCGGTGAAGGTGGGGTAAAGTTCGAATTATTTCGCGAAATAGCGGTGTCGTTCCCGTCTATCCCCATACGACCGCCTAAGAGGTAAATCTTACCATTAGGGGGGAAAACAACTGCTCCGGCGCGTTTGATGGTCACGGGCAAGACTAAACCGCCTTGTCTGTAGTCATATGCCGAAACTGTTGCCTGTGGGAACGACGCTAACAGTGACCAACCACCATTCGGCTGCAACGCGGCGCTTCCTGGCTGCCCTTGTTGCATTGAAGGTTCCGCCGCGCTCTGGGATATCCTGGGAGGTGCCGCTGCCTGCACGTCTGAGCCTACTACCAAGCCGAGGCTGATGAGTAGAAGGCTCAGAGTTAAAATGGATAAATAGAGAGTGTGCCGTCTATCCATGTGCGGAAGCCTCTCAGAGAAAACCTAGTATTTACAGTGTACAGTCGCAAACAACGAGGTAGTTCAATATCGCAGGCGCTAGCTTGTTGCAGGCATAGGAAATTGCGACCAGCGAGCACAACCACAAGACCTCTCGTCGTTCGAGAGGTATGGCGGTGTGCCGCAATCGCAGTCACAGCATGTCCAGTAGCCGTTATTCTGTGTGTCTGCCGAAGTCCAGCAACCAATCGAGTAACCCCAATTGTAGGATAGTTGGCATTCCAAGATCTGATTGTTGTACTTATGCTGGAAGCAGTATGCACCTTGACAACCATCACTTGAACCTACAGTACCAGTTATGCTGCAGAAGGTCAGTCTTGGAGCATTGCAAGGGTTGCCAAGCGGAGCATTGGGTGGTCTCCCTCGTCTGGGATCTCGCACTGGGTCGTACTCGCCGTCCTCTTGTTGTGCGAATACGGTTTCGCTTAGGCCGCGGCCCGCAGCGAGCGTAGCCACGCTCGCGAACACCGCCGCGCTCATCTGCGTGAGAAACTTGCGACGACCTATAGCACGGGCCAGCCCTTCGGTTAATAGCCTTACTTTGTGGTCAAACATAACGCCTGCTTCCTGCTGTGGTCGGGTAACGTGCTTGGCTATTGCTTGTCAATACGCCCGCGTTCGCCTCTCAACCGGCCTGATGCACAGCCAGCCCTTCTTCGCGGGCCGACGTAAGCTGCTTGTAGTACATGTCCAGCGCGCCCCTGGTGTTCGCGAGGCCCTTGGCCCTCACAATGCCCTGCTCGTCCAGGAAGAAGAGGAAGGGCGTCACCCGCACCTTGTAACGCTCCACTACGCCGTCCTTCGGCGTGTGTGCCGACATTGGCAGGGTAGCCCCCATCTCCGTGGCGTAGCGCAGGTTCTCCTGGTGCGAGGCCAGGTTGAGCCATATAACGCCGACCTCCACATGCTCCGCCGCCCACGCGTGCAGTTCGGGCAGCAACACCTTACATGGGCCGCAGGTGGGAGAGCCGAACAGGAGCAGAAGGGGCCGCCCCCGGTAGTCTGCCGGGCGCTGGAGGTTGCCGTACTGGTCCGTGAGGCTGAAGTCGGGGACCTGCGTGCCGATATCGAGGCCGTCCCGCGATACCCCTTCCGCGCTGCCCAGGTACATGATGCCTAGCTGCCGGTAGAGCAAAATCACCAGCACGAGCAGAACGAGCACCACCAGCCACAGCACGATGTAGCTAACCAGCCAGATGCCTTCCATATGCGCGGAATGGTCCCGCTCTTGCCATCCAGGCTCGCAAGCTATGGACGGCAAATAGGCCCCAACCATACAGGCCGGGCACAGAGCCAAACCGGTCCCGCGTTGCCCCCTTCCTTACGCCCAGTATGGGGAATTATAGGTGTCGGGGCGGGGTAATGTCAACATGGACGATGAACGATGGACGATGGACGATAGTAGGAGACGGAACCGCCAAGGACGCCAAGGACGCCAAGAGCGCGCCAAGAATAGCGCCAAGCCTCCCCATGTCATCCTGAGCGCAGCGAAGGATCAGGTGGGGAGGCGAGAGTCCTCAACGTTGGGGATGCTGTAGGTGAGAGAAACACTGGTGCCTTACAAGGAAGAGTCAAACACGGGTCACTGATCCTTCGCTGCGCTCAGGATGACAAGGCCCAGCCCTGGCGCGGTCTTGGCGTACTTGGCGTCTTGGCGGTTCCGTCTCCTACCATCGTCCATCGTCCATCGTCCATCGTCCCCCTACGGCCGTGTGAGCGCCACGTAGAGCATCTTGGAGAGTTGGCCCCTGGTGGCGTGGTTGGAGGGGCGGAAGGTGCTGTCCGCGTAGCCGGAGACGATGCCGAGGGCGTGGGCGGTCTCGACGTAGGGGTAGAAGGTCGAGCCGGGGGGCACGTCGGTAAAGTGAGGCTCTGAGGGTGACACCAGGGGCCATTGCCCTGCCAACACGAGTATCTTACAGAGTTGCCCGCGCGTCACGGGGTTGTTGGGGCCAAAGCTGCCATCCGCGTAGCCGCCTATGACGCCGTGCGAGACTCCCGCCTCGACGTAAGGGTAAGACCAGTCGCCGGGGCGCACGTCGCTGAACGTGGGTTGCTGCGGTGCGTAGAGGGGCCACTCGTGCCCCAGCACCACCATCTTGACGATCTGGGAGCGGGTAGCGGTGTTGCCGGGCCGGAAGGTGTTATCCGGGTAGCCCGACACGATGCCCCTACAAGTGAGCCAATCAACGGCCGTGTAGAAGTACTGGTTGGGGCCTACGTCGTCATAGTCGGTGCATGGCAGAGGGGTGAGCGTGGCCGGTGGCCTCGGCGTGTGAGTAGGGGTCACGGTGCGAGTGTTGGTTGGTGTCCTGGTTGGTGTGAAGGTCCTCGTCGGGGTGACGGAGCGTGTGGGCGTGTGAGTGCGCGTGCTGGTGAGCGTGGGTGTGAAGGTGGCCTCGACAGTGGGCGTGTGCGTGGGAGTAGCGGTGTTGGTGCCGGATGGCGCGGTGGTGGTTGGCGTAACGGTTCTCGTCGGAGTGGCGGTAGCTGTTCCGGCTATCGATAGCGCTGTGGGGGTACCAGTATGAGTCCAGGTAGGAGTATAGGTGGGCATGAAAGTGGTTGTTTGGGTAGCGGTCAGGCTGGACGTGTACGTGGCTGTAGACGTAGAGACAGGAGTAGAGGTAGGCGTGGAAGTAGCACTGTCTGGAACCGACGGCGTAGCCGTCCTGGACGCGGAAGGGGTGTCCGAAGCTGCGGTTACAGGGGTAGTGGTAACTGTGGACGTTCTAGTGGGTGTAGCAGTACCAGAGGCTGTAGCGGTCGCCGTTGGAGTAAGAGCCGTCGTAGTGAAGAAGACGGACGACGACAAGCCCCACCGCCCAGAGTCGTTCTTGGCTCGCACGGTTAGCAGGTGCCGCCCAGGAGCCAGGCCGCCGGTATCCAATTGCGCCGAAACGTTCGCGGTCGCCGCCCCGAAATCTCCGCTCATAGGAAACGTTAGGCCGCTCTCCGGATTGCCATCCACCGTGTATACCGCGCCAGAAATGGTGCCATAGTTGGCAGAGAGCACGCCGCTCACCTCCACCACCCACGGCGAGCCACCCTGCGCGGTCGAGACGTGGGTGACTTGAGGCCCGAACGCGTGGGACAGCGTGTCGCCCTTGCCGGTGCCTACCGCACCGGCGGCATGCAGCAGGGCGGGACGCTGGGAGGTCCATACCATTTCCAGGTCGGTGCACACAGGTGCCGATATATTGCCGATGTTGAGCGTAAAGGCCAGTAGCCCGAACTGGCCATACACCGTGTCGTCAAGGATGCCGCTGATGGGCGAGTTGCCGGGATTGTGGCGGTGAACGTTGGCGCGGGGGGTGCCGTTCAGCCTGCCCAGGCCCCAGGCGAAGGCGTCCAGCGCGGCGGCATCGTCGGGCGGCGTGGAGGTCCAGCCCCAGGGGTAGAGCACCGAGGGTCCGGGCGCTTGCAGGGAGATGGTGAGGTCGGCGGGCCTGCCGCTTGCCTGGAAGGCCGCTAGCACGTGCTGGCTCTCCGGCTCTGACAGGGCGGAAAGGCCACGGTAGGAGCTATCGCACGGCAGGCTGCTGGTGCCGCCGTTGTTCCACTTGTAGGGGTAGTTGCGGTTGAGGTCGGTGCCCCACCTGAGGGCATCGCCGCAACCGTTGCCGTTGTTGGTGTTCTTGAACCATGTGGACCGGTTGGAATATACCTGAAAGTAGCCATCAGGGTTCGAGACCGGAAGAACGTATATCCAGCGGTGGTCCAGCAGCCAGGTGACGTTAGGGTCGGTGCCGTAGTTGCCGGTCAGGTGGCCTATGAACCGCACCAGCACCTCGATGGTGGCGATGTCGCGCGGGTGCTGGCCCGCGAGCAGGAAAATCGTGGGACGTGTCTCTATGTCAGGCCCACCGCCGGTGCCCAGGCGCATCAGCCACAGGTGCCTCGTGCCTTCCCAGGACAGCCCGGCATCGCTCATGCTAGCGATCTGTGGGTGCGCGGCGGCCACCGACTGCAAGTAGCTCGTTAGCTGCTCGTTGGTGCGATAACAGACATCCCACGCGGGTGCGCTCGGAGGCACTGCGGGAGGCGAGGCCGCGGAAGGGGGAGCCTGGACGAGCAGCAGGGCGGAAAAGGCCAGTAGTGTCAGGGACAGAGATAGGGACAGGAGCCGAGCGAACATAGTGACCCCAACGCCGCATAGAGCGGCTACTAACGGCATGAGCCGCCAATTCTGCCCTGCACGTAACCTAGGAGGCGCATGCGGTCAGCAAAATAACCGTCTTGCTAAACCCCCAGGGAAAACAGAGTATCGTATTAAAGCACCAGAATCATGCGCTGTCAATAGGTGCGGGGCGTTTCTTATGATTCATTCCGAGCGAGCAGGCAAAGTGCGACAAAAAGCCGGGCGGGAATGTTACCCGCCCGGCTCTACTTGCCACCTGGATTGTTAGACCTGCTTCACTTACCTCCCATGTTGTACTCAACGACCTCGCCATCGTGCCATTCAGGGTCCGCGGCCATGAGTTCCCGCAACTCGCGATATCGCGCGTCCTGCTCGGGACTTTGGGCGTTCGCCCAGTATGCCTCCTTGCTCTCGAAGACGACCGCCAGGTAGTACTCATTGGGGTCCGCGTCCGACCTGTACACTATCTCGCCCACCCAGCCGGGTACCTCTTGATATGCAGGGTCGCTCGACAGCCTCCTAAGGGCCTCCTCGCTGCCGGGCTTCACCTGGAACCGTGCAATTGTGCCGTACATTACTGCCTCCTTGTGATTTGAATTACTCACCCGGAACCAGGCAACAAGCATCGTCTTGCGCTGCAAGTATGTCCGAGGTCCGGTCCAGCACCCGCACGCGATAAAGCATAGTGGAGGAAACAAAGAAGCCCGCTCGCATTGGCAGGCATGGGCGACAAAGCAATAGTGTGAGAACCTGTAGCAAGGTGCACAAGGATTAAAGCACTGTAAGCGGGAAGTGTCAAGGGGACGATGGACGATGGACGAGGGTAGGAGACGAAACCGCCAAGACGCCAAGCACGCCAAGCGCGCGCCAAGGTTAGCATTGTTAGGTACTATCTAACCACTAACCACTAACCACTAACCACTAACCACTCGTCCTACTCCGGCTTCGGATATGTGTGCCTGGCCCAGGGGCTGTCGGGGTAGCGGCGGACTAGCTCTTCCCACACCGTGTACATACGGGTGCTGTCGCGGCGCTCGAAGAAGTAGGCGGTGGAGAGCCAGAAGAGGGCTTCGGGGGTCATGGCATTGTCCTCGGAGGCTGCTTCCTCAAGCAGATGGGCGGCCTCGGCGTTGCGGGTCCAGGCGATGAGGCAACGCGCCCTGCCAATCTTGAGGGTGGTGAGGAACTCCGGCGGTGGGGAGTAGCCGACGCCGACATGGTGCATGCTGCCATTGCGGTCCGCGAAGCCGGCGCTAGGGGTCCAGATGACGTGGTTGGTGCGGAAGAGCGGCCAGGCGTTGCGCTGGGACATATCGGCTTTGTAGGCGACAAAGTGGTCTGCTATGTAGCGGGAGACTTGCGGGTCGGAATACGTCACGGTATCCAGTCTGACGCAGCCCGTTCAGTTCGGCTTGGTGAAATAGACGAACAGCTGCTTCTTCTCAGCACGCACGCGCTGGAGGGCTGTTTGGTGACTCGGTTCCCACTGGATGTACTTGTCGGACAGGTCTGTCATTTAGATTTTGCACATTAGTGACGAGTGGGGAGCGACTTGACTAAGTTTGACTATTGTACTAATTACCGGACGGCGTTATAATAGCTTGGTGGCAGGTATTTGTCTGCTCAGATCTTGATAGCAGGAGGTACTTGGGTTATGTTCAGAAATAGTCATCAATATGGTGTAAGGCAGTTCAGACTAGGGTCGGTGTACTTGCTGATGCTTGCGATGGTGCTTTCCCTGCTGGCTGGCTCCGCAGACGCCGAAGAGTCACGCCCACCTAAACCTCCTGTGCCACCAAGCATGCCGGAACCGCCGGATGCGCCTAATCAAAGTGTGATGCACGAAGGAAACACGACTACTTACCATGTAGTCTCCAATACTCTATATGATGAGAACGGACAGGAGGTTTTCCTGGAAGGCGGGTACGAACTCATCATGGAGGTGACGTTCCACCCAGGCGAGGAACCTCCTCCACCAGGTGAAGGGGAACCAAAAGACCCTTTTCCCACTCCTGAGCCTATTCCGGTGACCAGAATGGAGCCTGGTCTATCTCTGGTCTCCCTGGCTCCCGCTACGAGGCTGATGCAAGCTAGGGGACGCATCTACGACCAGGATTCGGTAAATTGTAGAGTGGGTCAAGGCGGGCTATCGGCTGGCGTGATCGGCCCGGGCTCAACGGTCAAAGCGTGGTGGACTCTCCTACTTTATACTGCTTCATATCCCTACTACGCCACTCATCAGACACCCGGAACAAGTACTAAGTGCGACTTCAACGCGATAGGTTACTGTTCTTACCAGCAGGCTTTCGTGAATCGCTCCTCGATAGCGGAACCATGGATCAACCACCTTGGGGGCTAGGCTCCTGGGGCTACATCAACTGGGCCAATTGCTGGTGAAAGTATCAATTCTTAGAGATCAATACTCTGCTCGATTTTCCTAGGTCAGTTGCCTACAGCCCCTTCGCTGCTCACGTCAGCCAGCACCGACGACAACCCACCGCTCAGCACAAGGTCCTCTACCGCCGCGATGTACGGCTGGAAGTCCTCGTCCCGCGACAGGAACGGCACCCGCTCGCGGACCAGCGTATAGGCCTGCGCGGTGCCACGGCCCATCTTCGACAGAGTGCCTTCGTTGCGCATGCGGAAATCGAGGGCCTGCGCTGCCATCATCGCTTCGAGGGCTAGCACGCGGGCGGTGTTGGCTACGATGGAGCGGGCGTGGCGGGCGGCGATTGGCCCCATGCTGACGTGGTCCTCCACGTTGGCCGAGGTGGGGATGGTGTCCACGCTGGCGGGGTGGGCGAGGCTCTTGTTCTCGGAGGCGAGGGCGGCGGAGGTGTACTGCACCATCATGAAGCCGCTGTTCAGGCCGCCGTTCTCTATCAGGAAGGCCGGGAACAGCCCACCATGCGCCGCAGGGTCCACAAGCCGGGCCTGCCGCCGCTCGCTGATCGTGGCAAGCTGGCACACAGCTATCGCCAGGAAGTCAGAGGCGACCGAGAGGGGCGCGCCGTGGAAGTTGCCGCCTGAGAGTATCTGGTGCCGGTGGCTGAAGCCGGTATGCTGCACCTCGGCTGCGTGCTCCTCGCTGAAGGTCTCGGCACCAAACACGAGCGGGTTGTCGTTCGCGCCGTTCAATTCCACCGCGAGCACGCCATTGACGTAACCTACCGCGTCCCTGGCCGGGCCGTGCACCTGGGGCATGCAGCGTAGCGAGTAAGCGTCCTGCACCTTGCCCGCCGCCGCTTTCTGGAGGCCGTCGCCGGGGATGTCGCGCCACATGAGGGTGCTGGCCTGGGTCAGTGCGCGTATGTTGGCGGCTGAGGCCATCTGGCCGCTGTGCCCCCTTACGGCGTGGATGCGCGGGTCAAAGGCGTATGGTACCCCTTGCATCGCCTCCAGGCTCATCGCGCCCACCACATCGGCGGTGTCGCACAGCATGGCGGCGTCCACCAGCGCGAGGGAGAGCAAGGCCGACATCAGCGAGGTGCCGTTGGAGAGCGCCAGACCCTCTTTGGGTGCCAGGCGCGCGTGTTGCAGCCCTGCGGCGGCAAGTGCCTCCCCGGCAGGCATGAAGCGCCCGCCATACTCGGCCTGCCCCAGGCCCAGCATGCCCAACGCCATGTGCGACAGGGGTGCAAGGTCGCCGCTAGCGCCCACGGAGCCTTGTTCGGGGATGAGGGGGTGCACGCCCGCGTTGAGCATGTCGTAGATGAGGCCGAGCGTCTGGGGCCGTATGCCCGAATAGCCGAGCGAGAGGGTATGTGCGCGACACAGCATCAGAGCGCGCACCACCTCGGCGGGCAGGGGGTTGCCCACGCCCACGCACTGGCTGAGGATGAGGTTCACCTGCAACCGCGCCAGGTCTTCGTGCGAGACTACCCTGTCCTTGAACGCCCCGAAGCCGGTGGTGATGCCGTACACGACGTCCCCGCGCAGCACGATATCGTCCACAATGCCCCGCGAGCGCGCTACTCGGTCCTGCGCGTCCGCCGACATGCCCACGATAAACGCAACCCCCGCCTTAGAGGGGTGGCGCGGCGACCTGGCAATCCGGGCTACGTCGCTGGGGGTAAGGTTGGTGCCATCTGACACGAACGAGTATAACGTTCGCGCTTCTGATGGCCGCTGGTGGTCCGTTTGCATCAGTACCTCTTTGTACTAGAGTAATGAGTGATGAGGACTGAGGACTGAGTGTTGGCTTGTAAACTACTCAGTCCTCAGTCCTCATCACTCATCACTTGCTTCGTATTGTTCAGGAAAGTGAGCGCCCTGGACGCGACATCCTTGGGGGAGAGGCCGTCGGTGTGGATGTAGAGGTTGGCATGCTCGCGGGCGTGGGAGAGGCGGCGGTGCTCCTCATCGAGCAGGGGGCGGTGCCAGCGCGGGTTGCGGCGGCGGCGTATGGTCGCCAGGGAAGCGTCGAGGTAGATGAGCACGTCGGGCTTGGCTATCTGCCACAGGTAGGGCACATGCGAGTGCTCCTGGGCCACGGTGCGCACCTTGTAGCCCCGCTCCCGCAGCGTCTTCGACAGGGTAGACTTGCCCGCCGAGCAGACGCCCACCACCGTGATGTGGCGCCGGTCTGCGGCTTGTTCGGTCTGCCTGGGTGCGGGGGTGGCGCCGACGGGGTACGTGGGGTGGGAGGCACCTGCCTGCTCGGTGTTGTGCGGGCGCTGGAAGCGGGTGGGCCGGGACCATCGGGCGTGGCGGTAGTCGGTGTTGCTGGGGGGCGAGGGCGGCACGAAATTAAGGTCCGAGTCCCCCGAGTCATGTCGAAGATTGTCCCCCATATGGCCGCCTCCACGCACGCGATTGCTATGCATTCATAGTAGCGTGCGGGGTCGGTGGATGTCAAGCAACAACCGTCAACTGTACACACGCCTGACTTGTTATAAGATTTGAAGACTTGACTACCATTGGTGTACAACTCAAGAGGTGTTGTATTCACTAGGAGATTAGGAATTATGGCAAATAGCCAGCATGTTGACATCCTCCACCAAGGAGTCGACGTATGGAACAGGTGGAGACAAGATAATAGCATCTGTCCCGATTTGCGGGAGGCTGATTTATCCCATCAAGATCTTCGAAGGGCAATTCTAGACTCGGCCTTACTAGATGATGCACTTTTCTTCGATGCGCAACTCAATGAGGCGTCGTTCCTAGATGCGTCACTTCAGGGAACCGACTTCACACTTGCATCTCTGAGATATGCTAATTTTCGCCGCGCTAAAATATATGGGGCATATTTTGCGATGTCAATACTCGATGATGCAAACTTCGAGGGCGCAGAGTTGCGAAAGGTCGAATTTCCGAGTGCAGCACTTTCTAGAACAAATTTCCAGCGGGCAACTTTAAGCTGGGTGGATTTTACTACGGCTAACTTTTGGATGACGGATCTTACTGATGCCCAACTGGGGCTGTGTACATTCGGTGATGTAGACCTCAGTACAGTCAAAGGCCTTGACAGGATCCGACATATAGCACCTTCTACGATAAGCATAAATACAATATATCGCTCTAGAGGTGCGATTCCAGAGGTATTCTTGAGAGGCGCAGGGGTACCGGAGGACTTCATGCAAGTACTACCCTGGATCAGAGAGCAGCCCATTCAGTTTTATTCTTGCTTCATTAGCTACAGCCATGCTGACAAGGCCTTCGCCCGCCGCCTACACGACGCTCTACAAGGACGAGGCATCCGTTGCTGGCTAGACGAAAAACAACTACTTCCAGGCCACGATATAGCCGATGAAGTTGATCGAGGTATCCGCCTGTGGGACAAAGTACTACTCTGTTGCTCCGAAAGCTCACTAAAGGAGAGTTGGTGGGTTGACAAAGAAATCGATAAGGCCCTCGTCAAGGAGCAGGAGTTGCAAAAGGAGCGAGGCAAGAAAGTGTTAGCCTTGATCCCACTTAACCTAGATGGTTATCTCTTTCGGGGGTGGGATGATGGCAAAGCCACAATAGTGAAAGCACGTCTTGCAGCCGACTTCAAAGGCTGGGAGCACGATAACGCCAAGTTCGAGGAGCAGTTCAAGCGCGTTGTCAGAGCCTTGCAGACAGACGACGGCAGGGAGACCCCACCCAAACCACTACTTTTTTAGCCCGCCAAGCTCCCACCCCTGCCGCCCAACCCCGCCTTGTGCTACAATGCAGCATGGACTTCAGCAAGCCAGAGGCTCCCTTATACCCGCTGCCGGTTGCGCGTGCCCTGGAGGCGGCGGTGAGGGCGTGTGGAGGCGATGACGGGGCGGTCTGCCACGCGGCGGTGATGCGGCTGGCCGACGTGCTGGCCTACTACGTGGGGAGCGTGGCGGTGGCGCAGTACACCCAGGCGCTGCTCACCGGCCAGGTAGAGCCTGACCCCACGCTCAGCCGCAGCCTGAGAAGCCTCAGACGCGTGTTGCTGGGCCAGTGGCTGGGTTGGGCGGCGAGGGGGCTTGCGGCCGCTCCTCATGGCCCTGTGGAGGGCCTGGCGGGGTGGTACGCGGAGAAGCAGAGTGGTGATGTAGCCAGCGCCTACGCGGGCTTGCTGGGCCTCATGCGGGCGCACCTGGCCTATAACGGCGACTACGGCCCGCAGAACACCGTTTCGCCCCGCACGCTGCTGGAGCTTGTGGACCAGTACCGCATCAGGCGCGGCAAAACCCCGGCCGACGCCCTGCCGCCCGACTTCGACCGGAGGGTGACGGAAACACTGCTGCCGGGTCTGCGCGTTACGATAGGCGGTGCTGAGTTCCTGGCTGAGTACGCCCTGTACGCCCCCCAACAGCGGCAACTGCTCATGGGGCCAAAGCCAACCACGCCTATGCCCCCCATGCAGGCCCCCGCCGAGGCCGCCGAAGCTGCCACGCTGCTGCTCTACTCGCCCGGCGAGGAACCCGACTACACCAAACGTCCCGACCAGCAAAAGCCGCGCGAACCCATCTTCCCCCTGGACCCGCTGCTGGTCTACATCCCTTGCCCCCAGTGCGACCTCCACCGCGTAGCCGCCCTGCAAGAGGTAATCGCGGGCACCCCGCACTACCTGGGGCTAGACCCCGATTGCGAGCATAGGTTCTGAAACGTGATGCGGTAAGTGTTATATGATCCTAAGTTAGCCGCCATCGTGCTTCTAGTACCATCACGTTTCACGTTTCACGTTTCAGAACCACGTTTCAGAACTCGACTGAAAGGAGAACTTAATGGGAGCTATTCTTGACGCGCTGACTGCGTTTTTCAAAGAGGACGAGTGGGCTTTTTCGCAGATTGAGGGCAAGCCGGTGCTCTGGATGGACTTCGCCGGGCGTAGCGGGCGCTGGACCTGTTACGCACGCGAGGAGGAGGAGAAGCAGATATTCCTGTTCCACTCCTACGCGCCCGTGAAGACCCCGGAGGACAAGCGTCCCATCATGGCCGACTTCCTCACCAGGGCCAACTACGGCCTCTACATCGGCAACTTCGAGATGGACTACAACGACGGCGAAATCCGCTACAAGACCAGCATCGATGTCGAGAACGCCGAACTCAACAGCGCGCTCATCAAAGGCGTGGTCTACCCCAACGTATCCATTATGGACAAGTACCTGCCCGGCATCATGGCCGTCATCTACGGCGGCTCCTCACCGACGGAGGCGATTGCGCTGGTAGAAGGCTGATGCGGGATTTGGAAATTGGGGTCGGGAATTGTTGATATAGTGCGAGTTCAGCAAACTGGAGGGCCGAAGTCCGACATCCGCAAGCCCTCAACCTGGATGGTCAGGTCCATTGTGCGTACTAGGGGGACTATCTTGCCGGGTTCCATTTCGGGGCCGGGGAGGATGGAGACCACCAGGGCGGTCATGTCGTCCAGGGGGCGGTTGAGGTCGAGGCGCAGGGCTTCGGACATGAGGAAATCGGCCAGCGCGCGGGCGGTGGGGCGCTGTTGAATGCAGGAGGCGACTATGCCGGGTATGTCGATCTTCTGCGAGGTGCGGTTGCCCGCTTCCATCAGGCCGTCCGAGTAGGTGACCACGTAGGTGCCCGGCTCCAGGGGTAGCTGCTCTATCACGGGTTTGGTCTTCGGGTAGAGGCCGATGGCTTCGGAGGGTGCATCCAGGCTGGTGAGGCTCTGGCTGTCGAGCCTGTAAACCAGGATGGGGCAGTGGCTGTTGCGCGACATCACGAGCGTGCGGGTCGCCAGGTCCACGCTCAGGATTACGAGAGTGGCCGACACCTTGCCGCCCCTGTAGGTGTAGAGGTAGTCGTGCACCGCCCGGGCCACCGCGCCGTCCCGCGCCCCGTCCTTGATCATGCTGACCGCCTTGGTGGTGAGCATGTGCGACAGGATTTTGGCGGCAGGTCCGCTCCCCTGGCCGTCAGCCAGCACCACCGAGAAGCCACCCGTGGGCCTCTCCACCACCTCAACGGTGTCGCCGCTCTCTTTGGTGGCGTATTTGTTTGTCTTGGCTACGGCTACTTGGACGGTGAACATGAAAGGGGCACCTTGCCGGGTTGGACTGGGCGTAAGGTCGCACTTACATGATATAGGTAAAAGTGACAGGGGGCAAATCAGGGAGGAAGCAAGGCACGGTTATGTGCAGGGCTGTGTCAAAGCAGGAGAGCAGCACACTGTTGGCCCCTGTCATTCTGAGCGTAGCGAAGAATCTCGTCCTCCACGAAGGTATTTCCCTTTTCTGCGCACCCAGTGACCAGTAGAAAGGTGATACTTGGGTGCTGAGGGACGAGATTCTTCACTGCGTTCAGAATGACAGGGTGGGGTTTGGTACGACATGAGGAACAATCTAGAGCGGGCGGCT
>DASVRN010000110.1:0-77246 GCA_036388595.1 Chloroflexia bacterium | reverse complement strand
CGCGGGCTACACAAGGCAAAGTCTGCCCTGCGGCAGACTCGTTCATCTTACAGAACCTTAACAGATCTTGTGAGATGTAACAGTCCCCGCAGGGGACTTCGTAATGGGTAGCCCGCGATTTCAATCGCCGGGCGTCGGCCTATGCATGCTCCTCACCTTCCTGACACATCGCCGGGCGTCGACCTATGCATGCTCCTCACCTTCCTGACACATCGCCGGGCGTCGGCCTATGCATGCTCCTCACCTTCCTGACACATCGCCGGGCGTCGACCTATGCATTCCCTTCGCCCTACCAGAACATCACCGTGCGTCGTCGGGCGATACTATTGGCAACCGTGCCCCAACCCGGTGCGACGTGCAAACGCTGGTAAGCAGGCGGCATTAGACCGTATAATGTCGCTGGTATCGCACGCGCGTTCCGTCTCTTGCGATCCCCTGAGCACCAACCCCGGCAGCTAACAACTCACATTGGATACACTCGTAGGCCGCAGACTAGGCAAGTACCACCTGGAGTCCCTCCTTGGCAGGGGCGGCATGGCTACGGTCTACAGGGCGCACGATACGGTGCTGAACCGCGCGGTGGCGATCAAAGTGCTCGACCCCGCGCTCGCCATCGACCCCAAGGCGGTAGAGCGTTTCAAGCGTGAGGCGGTCACCGCGGCCAACCTGGAGCACCCCAACATCGTACGCGTGTACGACGTGCAGCAGGACGGCAGCCTCCACTACATCTCCATGCGCTACGTGCAGGGCACCACCCTGCGCGACATCCTCCAGGACAACGGCCCTCTCCCACTCGAAACCGCCGTCAACGTCATCGCGCCCGTGGCCCAGGCGCTGCACTACGCACATAAAAACGGAGTCATCCACCGCGACGTAAAGCCTGGCAACATCCTCGTGGAGCCGGATGGCCTGGTGGTGCTCTCCGACTTCGGCATAGCACGGGCGGCGGGAGCGGGGCAGGCGGGGCTAACGGCCACGGGCCTCGTGATGGGCACCGCCGACTATCTAGCGCCGGAGCAGATAAGCGGCCGCCCGGCGGAGCAGCGCTCCGACATCTATTCGCTCGGCGTGGTGCTGTACGAGATGCTGACGGGAGTGACGCCGTTCGCGGGGGAAAACACCGCCAGCGTCCTTTACCGCCAGGTGCACGACGCGCCGCCGCCCCTCCGCTCGATGAACCCGCACCTGCCCCAGGAGCTACAGCCGATCATCGACCGCGCCCTCGCCAAGAACCCTACCCTGCGCTACTCCGACGCGCTGGACCTCGCCCGCGACCTGGAAGAAGTGGCCCGATGGCTTCCCCAGGGTGGCCCCTGGCTCAAAGCCAGGCCGGGCACCAACGGGGCGGGGAACGCCACTCGTTACGTGCCCCAACCTGCCGCGGGTTACGATAACAACGCGCAGCACTGGGACGGCGGCCAGCAGACGATAAACCCCTACGTCAACGAGATAGACCCACCCTACGAGGTCTACGAGCAGTTCGACCCGCACGTCAGCTACACGCGGACGCCCGAGCAGCGCGGGCGCGGTCGCCGGACGGTGCTGCTCTTCTTCGCGCTGTTGCTGGTGGCACTGGGGGTGGTCGTCATGGCGGCGGGGGCGGGTGTATTCCCGCTGAGGATCGGGCAGAACGGCCAGGCTGGCAACGGCGGCACAAACCGCTTCCAGGCCCCCGGCCCCACCACCTACAGCGGCCCCGTGCGCACCGGCAACGGCCCCGATATACACGTGCCCAGGTCGCTCCAGCCTATTACGATAGATGGGGATGTATCGGACTGGGCCGGGGCCGAGCAATGGGCCGTGCCCGCTGCCGATATCACCTACATCAACGAGAAGGTGCGCGACCTGCGCTGGGAAGGCCCCAACGACCTGAGCGCCACCTTCAATTTCGCCTGGGACGACGCCAACTTCTACATCGGCGCGGTGGTGACTGACGACGTGCACGTGCAGACCGCGAATACCCGTAGCTACAGTCTGTACAACGGCGACGATATCGAGATCTGGTTCGACCTCGACCTGGCTGGCGACTTCAACGCGGCCGCGGGCAACGGCGACGACTTCCAGCTAGGTCTCTCCCCCGGCGACTTCGCCAGTCACGGCCCCGAAGCGGTATTCTGGAACCCCGATAGGGACTCCAACCGCAACAAGCTCGTGACGGTCCGCGCCCAACGCAGGCCCGCCAACAACGGCTACGTCATCGAGGCCATGCTGCCCTGGGCCGCCTTTGGGAACTTTCGACCGCAGCCCGGCATGGGCATCGGCTTCGTGGCTTCGGCGGGCGACAACGACAACCCCGACCCCGCCCGGCAGGAGCTAATGACCTCCACAGGCAATCGCCTCCAGTACAAGCAGCCCCTCACCTTCGGTATGCTCTACCTGTAGACGCCTACATTCTTATGTCAAGCATTTCCGACCAGAGCTACCTCCTTTCCAGCCAGTACAAAACGGCGGACAATCTGAACGCGCGCATACGCCTGCACGAGCTTTACAGCACCAACAAGTACGGCTGGTTCCGCTGGTTGTTCCACCAGATTGACCTGCCTGAACGGGCCAGGGTACTGGAAGTGGGTTGCGGCCTAGGCACCCTCTGGGAGGAGAACCTGACGCGGGTGCCTCATGACTGGGAGGTGGTGCTCACCGATCTCTCCCCTGGTATGGTGGAGGAGGCGCGAGCCAACCTGGAAGGGGCGGAAGGCTTCAGCTTCCAGCAGGCCGATGCCATGTCGCTCCCCTTCGCTGACGAGAGCTTCGACGCCGTGCTGGCGATGTACATGCTCTATCACGTGCCGGACCGCAGCAAGGCGCTTGCGGAAATGCGGCGGGTGCTCAAACCGGACGGCAAGCTGTACGTGGCAACGCTCGGGCGCATGCACCTGTACGAGATTTTCGAGCTGTTGGACCACTTCGACCCGGTGGCGGCGGCAAGGCTGCCCTTCGGCCCTGCCACCCCTGGTACGCAGGAGCAGAGACTCGGCTTCGTGCTCGAAACAGGCGGTGAGGAAATCGGCCAGCACTTCAGCCAGGTAGAGCTACTGCGCTACGAGGACTCGCTGGAAGTAACAGAAGCCCGACCGCTGATAGACTACATACTCTCCAGCTCAGGCTCCGTCTTCGACACGGATCAGACCCAGGCGCTAGCAGCCTTCATTCAGGCAGAACTCGACGCCAATGGACCGCTCCACATCCGCAAGGACAACGGCCTTTTCGTGGCGCGGAAGTAGCTTTCCTAGAAGCAACTTGCTAATAGCCCCGCCCGTGCCAGAGTGGCGTAACAGGACCACACTCCCCCTGTCATCCTGAACGCAGTGAAGGATCTCAGATGTTCCTCCTGCCGATACCTTGAACCTTGAGCACTATAGTCCATCACGTTCAACAGCATGCCTACTCACCTTCTTGAGATTCTTCACTGCGTTCAGAATGACAAAGAGGGGCTTTGGTCGTCGCCATTATGCAATCAAGAACGGGCTACTGATCCTTCGCTACGCTCAGGATGACAGAGGGAAGGTTAGTCCTGGTGTCCTATGTTGACACAGCCGCTATGATGACGATGGGCAGAGGGTTTGTTCCCTCTGCCCATCGTCCATCGTCCGTCGTCCATCGTCCATAGTCCATCGTCCATAGTCCATCGTCCCTAAACGACCTTCCCCTCCGGTAGCTCCTCCATGTACTCGGTGCCGAGGCGGGCCGCGTCGTACAGCTTGCCTACGGCGTGGTGGTAGGGCACGCCGGAGAAGAAGTGGTGGCTCTTGGTGGGGTAGTCGCCACCCTCCACGAACTCCTTGCGTTGCAGATTGATGTAGCCTTGCTCCTGCGTCTGGGACATCTCTTGCAGCAGGTTGCTCAGGCCGTAGCCGGTAGCGTGCTGGCCGCCGAGGGTGATGAACAGGAACTTGAAGCCCATGTCGCCTAGCTCCGCAAAAGTGGTCGGGTTGGGGTCGTTGAACCACTTGAAGGAGGACGACCAGTTGAAGGCGAACCGTGCTTCGGGGAAGCGCTTCCTGATTTCGCCGGCGAACGTCTCAACCGGCTCGCGGTCGGAGGTAGGGAACTCGCACCAGAGTAGGTCGGGGATGCCGGTGTCGAGATAGCGCAAGCCGCGCTCGATAGCCAACTCCATCCCGCGCTGCGATTCCGGTGCGTCCACCGCGCTCAGACCGTCGGTGCGGGCGATAATGACAAAATCCTCATTGCCCAGGTCGTCGGCCACCGCGCGGGCCATGCGCAACTTGCCGACCATCTCGTTCACCCCGATGAGGGCCTTGCCCCCGATGTGGCCGCACCGCTTGGGCAGCACCTGGTCTTCGATGTGGGCGGCCGCCACGCCCGCGCCGACGTATAGCTCCGCCGTCCGCTGCACGTTGAAGATGTTGCCGTAGCCGCCGTCCATGTCCACGATGAGGGGCGGTATCTCCAGGTGCCTGGGCGGTGTGCCCTTCTCCGGCTCGCCAATTGCCATCGTTAGCTGGAACTTGCGCAGGGCGCTCACCGTGCGGCGGGCGGCATCGGCGATCTCCACGCTGGAGTAGAGGTCCATATCGGTGGTGCCGAGGTGGCCTATCGCGAAGGAATAGCCGCTGAAGTAGACCGCCTTGAAGCCGTAGTACATCGCAAGCTGCGCGCCGAAGGGATCGTACACCCCCGGCCCGAACAGGTACGGCTCGGTCTCCAGCAACTGCCGCATGCGAGTGCTAGGGTGCGTCCAGCGCGATTTGGGCACCATATACCCCTCAGGTAAGAGCGGCGTGGGCGCAAGCTCTACCTGGGGCTGTGCAGACGCTGGAGTCTGACCGTTGCCGTGCCCGTTACTGTGCCCGTCCTGTGTCACGTTCTTAGTTACTTCTTGTACCATAGTGCTGTTAACCTCCTTGTTAACCTACCTCAAACCGGCTACAACGTTCCTCATGTGGGAACACCTATGTTCCCTATTTGCTCGTGACCACCGCATTTGCATTGCGGGCGTCACACGAGGTCAAAGCCCCATCTTTGTCATTTCGAACGGAGTGAGAAATCTCGTCCTTCACCTCCCAAGTATCACCTTTCCTGCAAGCGGTCCAGGAGGGTTCCGTAGGAAAGGTCAACATCCTGGTGTAGGACGAGATTTCTCACTCCGTTCGAAATGACAGGGACGGCGCTCGATACTACCGAACCAACTGCTTCACATTACGAACCACTATAGCGGGTCGAACTCGCCCCTGGTAATCATCCTTTCGCTTATCTCACGAGCCATCTTGAACTTGCCCGCAGCGTCCGGGGGAGCATTCTCCGGTAGCTCCCGCAGTAATCTGTCAAGCTCCTCGTCAAAGAGGCGGCTCACGAGGTCGGGCGTGTGCTCGACCGTCTCGCCTTCTTCGCCGGTGATGGTCACGGAGTCTCGGTGCTTGATGCGCTGGGCGATCATCAGGCGGTAGATGCGGTCGGTCGCCAGGTCCTCCATGTAGCCGTCGAGCAGGCTCGCGCCCTTGCCGTTTAGCACGCCGTTGCGATAGCGTATAACCGTCCTCACGGCGGCGCGCGTGCCCTCTAGGGTGCGCTTGCCCACGCTTTCGGGCGAGGGGCGCAGGTCGGGGTACCTCTCTATACCCTGCGGGCGGGCATCTAGCTGGTTGGGGTACGGGAACTGGCTCACCGCGATCTCGTTCTGGTCGGGGTGGCCGGTCCACGCGCCGTCCATCAGGCTGTTCGCCTCGTTCTTCTTGTCCTCGGCAAGCACTTTGAGCGCGCGCTCGTTCAGTTCGGGATCGACGCGGCTGGGGAAGAGGGCAGTCATGCCGCCAATCGCCAGGATGCCCCGCTTATGACAGATTTCCGGTATTAGCTCGCGCAGGTTCTGGAAGAAGGGCACGTTGTGGGGAATCGTGTTGCGGTCAGGCAACACCCACTTGGGGTCGTTGAAGTTGAAGTGGATGAGGCTCGCCATGTAGTCCCACCGCCCCAGGTTGAGACCCAGGATGTGCTCGCGCAGGTTGTAGACGAACTCCTCCATCTGGAACGCCAGCGGGTGCGACTCGACCAGCGCCATGCACTTGATATAGTCGCGAGGCAAACCCTTTGCCGCCGAAATAGCCTGGAACAAGTCACGCCACCACAAGGCTTCGTCCGCCGACTCGGTCTTGGGGATGTAGATGCACAGGGGGTGCTTGAGCCTCGCAGGCTCAACCTGGTAAGCGATCATGGCTACGTCGAACAGCGAGGCCGAAGTCAGTTCGTCGCCGGGCACCACCCCTGCTTGCGTAATGTGCAGGCCGCGGGGCCGGGTCCATATGACGGTGGGGCTGTCTTTGATGCCCACCTCCCCGCCCCGCTTCTGGTCCGTATAAGTTAGCTCACCCACCAGCGCGGAGAGAACGTTGCTGATACCCTTCAACGTGTTGGGCCAGGAGTTCGCCATCGAGTCTTCGAGATCGAGCATCACGCCGGGCGCGCCGGAGTTGAGCATCTTGACCACAAGCTCGGCGTCGTCGGCGGGGCCGGTCATCTGGTTACGCTGGTCCTGGCACCATTCCGGCAGGTCTATGCGCCAGCCGCCCCCATTGGCCTCAGAGGGTAGCAAATGGCCGGGCAGGTTGCCCATGTGGGCGTAGGCAAGCACGTCCGCACGCCGGCGGGCGAGCGCCTGCTGTCGAGGGGTGAACTCGCGGTGCAGCGGCCGGAAGAAATCGAGGAAGCCCGGAGGCAAGTTGGCTTCCGCATCGAAGCCATGCGGCGTAGTATTTATTCTCTCGTCAATCATTCCACTCCTCATCGAGATAGAATGCCTGTACCCGCTTCCCATGACCGAGACGGTTGGGGCAGCGGTAGGTACGGCCAGTATATCCCATCCACAGCTTGCAAAGCGGCATTGTGGACGGTCTGCGGCAGCCCTATGTGTAGCTAGTTCCGTGCCAGGGTTTATAGCTCCGAACCCTGACAACTAATAGCAACCAGCGTGACCGAAGCAGGCCCTGATACGTGCAGGCTCATTATTCAGATCTACTCAGTCTGCCTCAGTGAATGCCCCACCTGCGTACACTTCCCCTGTAGCCTCGTTCACCGCAATCGCATAGACCCGGTGGTTAGTCCCACCCCCCACACTGGACCACTCCCTGCCGTCCCAGCGCGCTATATACCGGCCAGGCGCGTTGAACCATCCCCCAATATAAAGATAATCGCGGCTCGCCCTGATCGCGCACACGGTGTCGCTGGTAACCTCGCCCAGGTCACCCCAGGCTCGCCCATCCCATTTCGCTAGACAGTTCATCGGCTTCTGGTAATGGGTCCAATGCCCGCCAGCATACACATCCTCGCCCCATACCGTGAGGGCCGCAACTGACCCCACGACCGGGTTTCCATCGTCCTCGTCCATTTCGTGCCAGGTTTCTCCGTCCCAGCGGGCTATATATCGGGTAGTCCTCCATCCCGCATCGATGAATCCCCCACCAACATATACATCGCTCCCCTTGACCGCTATATCTTCAACCCAGGCCGCCCGGGTGCCGCCGCTGTCCCTCTTGCCGCTGCCGAGAGCGTGCCACTCCCTACCGTCCCACCGTGCGATATTTCTCGCCTCCACCCCTCCCGCATGGCTGAAGATGCCCCCCACGTATAGATCGCTCCCCTTGACCGCGAGAGCCCTCACCTTCGGGTCAAACTCACCTAGCCCGCCCCCCAAGCCCGACCACTCCCTGCCGTCCCATTTGGCAATGCACCCTGTCTTCACCCCTCCCACCCGCCCGAACGTCCCTCCAACATATACATCCGTCCCGCTGACAGCAATGGCACTAACCCACCACCACTTGCCCTCTCCTATCCCAACCCCAACGTCATGCCACCGCGTCCCATCCCACCACTTGCCCTCTGCTACCCCACCCCCAACGTCATGCCACCGCGTTCCATCCCACCGCGCAAGGCGTTTGGTGCCAGGCATACCACCCGCCTGATTGAACACTCCGCCTGCGTACACGTCCCCGGTCGCCTCGCTCACCGCCACCGCATACACAATACCGTGCAACCCCAACCCCTCCCCCAGCGCAGACCACCGCGTCCCATCCCACCTCGCTATATGGTTTACTATCACACTACACCCCCTCGCCTCAGGTAGCGCTGGACGTAGCACACGCAAATTACCCAACGCAGATTACGGCCCCAAATGCATTCTGACATACCCACATTCTACAAAATACAACAGGGTCTTGAAATTAGTTCTTGTCCACTGCGGTGCAATAAAGTAATAATGTTCGTTGCGGATACTTGGCGCTCTTTGCATCTTGCCGGTTAAAATAAAGAGGAAAGAGCCTCACAGCCCGCTCCCCAATTCACAGTTACAAGGCAGGTATCTTGTAGTAACATTACAGTAGCACGGTAGTAACACACATTAGTGGAGAGAGGAGCGTTCAGTGAAGACTCGGCAGCTTTCTACCCTATTCGCCTTGTCGCTGCTGGCAGCAACCCTGCTTTCCGGCACGCCGAATAGCTCAACCGTCCAAGCCAACCAGGGAAACAGATTCGCCGATCCCGCATTCGAACAAGTGTGGACCCGCACCGACTCGTTGGTAGCCACGGGCGCGGTAAAGCGAAGCTGGTATTGGGGGCCAAAACCTAACACCGGGCAGGTACTTGAGGACTATGTAGAGGGTCCTAAGGGCAAGCACCTGGTGCAGTACTTCGACAAGAGCCGGATGGAGATCAATAACCCGGATGCCGATCCCAACAGCCCCTTCTATGTCACCAATGGCCTGCTGACTAAAGAGCTTGTCAGCGGCAACATGCAGACCGGGGACCGTAAATTCGCCTTCCGCTACCCCGCCGAGGTCCCGGTGGCAGGCGACACAACAGGCAACGCGGGAGCAGTTAAGTACGCCAGCCTCGGATACGTGATAGAGCAGAACGCCCAGGAAGCGCTAGGCAAGCAGGTCTTACAGAGGCTCGCAGATGACGGGTACCCCGACTCGGCAACCGCGCAACTCTTTGTCAAGCAAGCCGAAGAATACGGTGTCGAGTACGCCTACTATGAGCCTGCTACCAAACACAACATCCCCGATGTATTCTTTGATTTCCTGAACGCTGAAGGCCCCGTCGCAGAAAACGGTGAGGTGACGACCGAGCAACTCAGCGTACCCTATTTCTACGTAACAGGCTACCCGATCAGCGAAGCCTACTGGACGCAGGTGGCTATTGCGGGTAAGGACACGCCGGTCATGGTGCAGGCATACGAGCGGCGGGTGCTCACCTACGTGCCCGACGCCCCAGACGGTTTCAAGGTACAGATGGGCAACGTGGGCCTGCACTACTACGACTGGCGGTACAAGGGCGCGGGCAAGCCCGACGTGCTGCTTAAGCCGTGCCAGCCCGGCACCCTGGGACGGCGATTCTCCCCGATCTATCAGAACAACGAGTTCGTAAAGGTCCGTCTGAAATGCCAGCGCGAGCAGGAGAAGGCCACCACTGTGACGCACCAGAGCTTCCAGCGCGGCATGATGGTAAGCGTGACGGCGCGGAGTGCAAACAGATCGGTCAATGAGGCTGGTACTCACACAGCCGCCATGTCCGATCTCGAAGACATCTATGTGTTGTTGTTCGATGATCGCCGCGTGTTGACATTCAATGGCATAAATCCTTCCGGCATACCTGAGCCGCCCGGGGAGGTGCCCTCTGGCCTGTACCCGCCCACCGGCACTTTCCTCAAAGTCTGGGTGGAACAGGACTTGCACGATGAACTCGGCTGGGCCACCTCACCCTCAGAGACGAATACGCCGGACACATTGGTAGTCGGTCTTGTGGCCTACTTCGAGGGCGGCCTGATGATAGCGGCAGGCCCATCGGAACTCGTGCTCTATGCCTCATCGGGCAGAGCGGAACTAAGGACGATGGTTAGCCAGTCCTCCAGCATGTACCATGTGGATCACTGGATCAGGTTCCTTGAAGGACGCCAGCGGTAGAGCAGTTACAAACGTCAGAGAAGTCACGACTCGGGTCATACCAATCCTCATCATGGCCGCAATGGCCGCCTTTCTGTTCGCGCTTACCCAGCCTGTGCTGCTTGCCGTCATCCAGGGCCGCGTACCGGATGATGCGAGGGCCACAGTCCTCTCCATACAGTCCCTGTTCGCGACTATCTTTCTGACGGTGACGGAGCCTGCGCTGGGCCTGCTCGCGGATGGGTACGGGGTCCACAGGGCGTATCTCGCCATGTCAGCACTGGTGGCGCTATTGTGTGGCGCGCTCCTGCTAAGAGGGCGGGGTTGGCTCGCTAGCCATTCTGTTGTAGGCAGAGAGGGCTAAAATGCCCGGGCAACAGCAATATACCTGCAAGGCTCTTTTCTGAACATAAAAGCACTCATCTTACGCTTGACAGCACGCGCAAACGCGGATATAATTAGAGGCTGTGACCCAAATAGTAGCGGAGGAAATTAGGTGTACGCAATCATAAAGGCCGGAGGCCACCAATTCAGGGTTGCCCCCGGTGATACGATAGAGGTAGAACTGCTTGATGCCCAGAAAGGCAGCCAGGTAGAGCTGGGCGAGGTGCTCATGGTGGGCGGGGGCGACAATGGCGTGCAAGTAGGCACACCCACAGTCGCGGGCGCTCGCGTGATCGCCACCGTCATCGGGCAGGCCAAAGGCCCCAAGCTCGTTGTCTTCAAGTACAAGCCGAAGAAGCGCATCCGCCGCAAGACGGGTCACCGCCAGGGCCTCACCAGGCTCTCGATCAAGGAAATCGCTCTGTAGATGGAGTGGTTAGTGGTTAGTGGTTAGTGTTTAGAAGCTCTTTGCTAACCACTAACCACTAACCACTAACCACTCTCCCCGAAGGGAGAAAGCAATGGCTCATAAAAAAGGTGTAGGTTCGTCCCGCAACGGCCGCGATAGCAATCCGAAGATGCTCGGCGTGAAGTGCGGCGATGGACAGGCCGTCCGCTCCGGCAGCATCATCGTGCGCCAGCGCGGCACCAAGATCCACCCCGGCAACAACGTGGGCCTCGGCCGCGACCACACCCTCTTCTCGCTCGTGGATGGCTACGTCAAGTTCGAGAACGCCACCAAGGACAGGAAGCGGGTCAGCGTGTACGCCGAGCGCGCTACGGCTACTGCGTAGCCGAATTACTAATTACGAATTACGAATTACGTAGGTATTTCGGAAGTGGTAATTAGTGGTTCGTAACGGATAATTGGTAATTCGTAATTAAACAAGTGAGGTAAAACAACAATGAAGGCAGGAATCCACCCCAAGTACGTACTTGCAACGGTTCACTGCGCTTGCGGCAACACCTGGCAGACGATGTCTACCAAGGAAGTCCTCAAGACGGACCTTTGCAGCAATTGTCACCCATTCTACACCGGCGAGCAGCGCATCGTGGACACCGCAGGCCAGGTAGAGCGCTTCATGCGTCGCATGGGCAACCGCACCGTGACCAGCAATGAGGTCCGGGTCGCCCGCCGCGGGTCCGGCAACAGGGCCAACGTGCCGCCTCCTCCCCAGGAGCGCCGCCCCGCCGCCCAGGCTGAGGCTACCGAGACCGAAGAGGTCGGGACCGAAGCCTAACTCGATTGGGTTAGCGAAGAAGAGACCGGAGATTAAGTCCGGTCTCTTTTGCTTTAACGGGCCATGGTAGGAGACGAAACCGCAAAGACGCAAAGAACGCAAAGGACGCGCCAAGGTTAGGATTGTTGGATACTATCTAACCACTAACCACTAACCACTCGTCTATCGTCCTTCCTGACCTGGCTCAGTTTGTGCAAAACAATACCTTGCATCGATGCGCAAAAGAAGAGCCTGCCACCTTTTCCACCGTATGATTGCAGCTATCCCCGGCGAAAGGTGGCAAAATGGGAGATTACGTGCAACGCTACATGCAGGACCAGGGGCCGCTCGGCCCACACCCAAAGCACTACGCGGGCGGCTGGCTGGAAGTGGTCTGCGGCAGTATGTTCTCCGGCAAAACGGAGGAGTTGATCCGCCGCGTCAAGAGGGCGCAGATTGCCCGGCAAAAGGTGCAGGTCTTCAAGCCCCGCATCGACACGCGCTATTCAGCGGTGCAGGTCGCCTCGCACAACGGGGCGCTACACACGGCGGTGCCTGTGGGTGGTTCCGCCGAGCTAGAGGGCCTTGTGGAGCCTGACACCACTGTGGTCGCCATCGACGAAGCGCAGTTCTTTGACGAGGGTGTGGTTGACCTGTGCAAGCGGCTGACCCACAACGGCGTGAGGGTAATCGCCGCGGGGCTTGACCTCGATTTCAGGGGCGAACCCTTTGGCCCCATGCCCCTGCTCATGGCCGAGGCCGAGATGGTGGACAAGCTACAGGCGATTTGCGTCTCCTGTGGAGCGCCCGCCAGCCGCACCCAACGCCTCATCGACGGGCAACCGGCCAACTACGACGACCCCATCATCATGGTCGGGGCCAAAGAGAACTACGAAGCGCGCTGCCGACATTGCCACGAGGTACCCCGCCCGGACCAGGGCGTCGTTGAAGCGCCGGTGGGGGACGTTGCCAATAACAACGAAGAGCCGCCGTCGCACCTGCGGGTCGTCTCCGGCGGCAAGCCGTCTGACCTAGCCAGCGCGTAAGGAGTTGAAACGCCAGGACGCGGAGACGCAGAGGACGCGCCAAGGTTAAGAATAAGGTTTGGAGAGTAGTAAGAGGACCAGAGTACATGATGTCGTACTCCGGTCCTCTTGTTAGAACACCGACCTAATCTCTGCGTACCTTTGCGCTCTTTGCGCCTTTGCGGTTTCGTCCTTAAACGCTGCTCCTATTGCCCTCTCGCCATCATACTGGACTATAATTGCTCATGACCACACCCGCCCCTCCCCAACTGCAACTTAATTCGTTCACGTACGACCCGCTACAGTTCTCTCTTGACGACACATTGGCTTCCGGTCAGGCCTTCCGGTGGAAGCGCAACCCGGACGGCTGGTGGACGGGCGTGGTACGTGCCACCGTGGTAGGCATACGGCAGGATGGAGACCGCTTCACATGGTGGACCTACCCGCAGGCTCCCGACGATACGCTCATCCGCGACTACTTCCAACTCGACGTGGACATGGGAGAAATCGTGCGGCTCATCGAGGTGGCGGACCCGGCTGCCGGGGAGGCAGCGCGGCGTTGGTCGGGCCTGAGGGTGGCGCGGCAAGAGCCGGAGGAGTGCATCCTCTCGTTCGTCTGCTCAACCGCCAACAGCGTACCACGTATCGCCTACTCCATCGGCGTGTTCAGTCGAGAGTATGGAGACCTGGTCGCGGAACTCGACGGCGCCCGCTACTACTCCTTCCCCAACGCCGAGACCCTGGCCCGCTGCGATGTGGACCACCTGACGCGTATATCCTCGCTGGGCTTCAGAGCAACCAACATCGTTAAGGTCGCCAGGCAAATAGTAGAGAGGGGGCCGGGCTGGGCCGACTACCTACGAGGAATGCCTTACGAACAGGCCCACCGCGAACTGGTGGCCCTGAACGGCATCGGGGCCAAAATAGCCGACTGCGTGTGCCTCTTCTCGCTGGACAAGCCCGAGGCGGTGCCCGTAGACACCCACGTGTGGCAGCTTGCCAAGGACCTCTACTTCCCCGACTGGACCGACCGCAAGACGATTACCACCTCCGCCTACAACGCCGTGGTCGGGGCCTTCCGCGACCGCTTCGGCAAGTATGCAGGCTACGCCCAGAACTTCCTCTTCTACGACCACTTCTCCAAGCACTGGGGAGGCAAGAGTCCGCTGCTTAAGTAGGGGCTTCAGACGACATACAATAAACAATAGGAGATGTCGTATGCCGTAAAGTTTGCAAGTGAGAGCGTAAAGTTTGCAACTATTGTCCGATACCCGGTGCAACTAAGGCAGACGTATAGGTTGCAACTAGCCTATGTTAGGGAGCCTAATACATGAAAGTTGCAACTGGCCGATGTAGAAGATGATATGAGCTGAGTAAGGCCCGGATACTTAAGATCGCAGGTGGCAACTGGAGTCGCTCTGTATTTCCATCGCTACAAACTTAAGACGATCTTAAGACGATAGTTACGCTAAACTACGTAGTCAATTAGCTTGTTTGTAAGCTTCGCCTTCGTAAACTAAGCTCGCCAAAGCTGCAAACCGTCACCTCGCGTTGATTGCCCACGGGCTTTGTATCGCCATGTAGCGTGTGCAGCGACATTACATGTGTACCACGGCAGTTAAGCCTCTTGACCTCTATAGTCAGGGGATTTATCGTCGTTGTCACAGCCTACGTTTGCTGTTCTGTTCCACTCTGGTAGCAGCCGTACCCTATCGTAAGCGGTTACAACCCAATAAAGACGAGCACCTGGTCTTGAGGCAATTTCCTCTATGGACAGGTGTTCTATATGCGTTCACACGCTGTTTACCTGATCGCGGAGAATACTACTGGGATTTGAGCATAAGCCTGCTAATAAACAATAACTAAAAACTCCATCCAAAATCTATTGACTCGAACGTGGTCCTCGGATAGACTATTGGGGCTATTGCTAAGACATGGGCCCCCTTCTCATCCCTTCTCATCGGCCACCTTGCTTTAGCAGACATGGTATTGTTGTTGTTGCACAATTCTGCAAGAGTGGCGATGCTTATTTGCACACTCAGATTAGTGTCTGCCAGTTGAGGAAGGAGCCTTACTATATACAACCCCAGACCCAACATCTAAGTGCCTCCCACCTTTGGTGGGTGAGAGGGGCGCGTTGCACATCAGCAGCCCACATGCCTGTAGTACCTTTGCTTTTACTCACACCTAAATCAAAGAAGTTGGTGTGCTCCACGGCTGGCTTCGTATAGAGAGCGCGAAGCCACATCGCCTTCTAGCATCTTTTTCCTCGTATAAAACAACAACATAGCGCGAGCAATAAGCTACGTCCCAGACTCGTATCTTATACTCGTCGCAGCGGCCACGTGCTTGCGGTAGGGCCTGCCCATGCATTCTGGGTAGCCCACCCGCACATTAGTGGCCGATAGGTTTGTCATGCCGCCAGCGCTCCGGGCTCGGCACGCTTTCGTGCACCCAAAATGACCGGGTGTCTGCATCAGTTCTTCGTCTTTCTATAAGCTAGTCAACCAGATCTCACATAAGTTCATCTAGCCTACGTCCGATTGTCCCGGCACACAACCTTATGACAAGGAGCTTAGAAATGTACCCCTCCAATCGCCAGCCAGCGGCTATCACCTCAGCGACCCGCACCCACTCCTCAAGGGCGGTCTCACGCAGGCACGCTCCCTTCACCTTGTTCCGTCAGGTGATGCGACATCGCAGGAAGCGTAACTACTGGCTGCTCAGTCTCATCTCCGTCGTGTCGTTGGTGCTCACCCCCTTCACCAACACCTGGAGCCAGACTGCGATAGCGCGGGGCTCACTCCAGCCGAGCCAACCCGGGCAGGTTTCGTCTCTGGAAGGTTCGTTGGCACAGGCCAATCAAGCCAAACGACAGCCTACTCTCCCGGATGGCAGCCCCATCTACACGGCCACCAAGCAACTACCAACAGCTGCGCCTACCCTCACCCCCATTCCAGACACCAATTACGAGGACCAGAACATTGATAGGGAGCGCAAAGCCCTCCTAGCCGAGATCAATTCACTACCTGCCGCGAGCGCAACGCCGGGTTCTAGCAGTACGCCTGGAGGACCGTCAGGTGCGCCCCCCGACGCTACAACCGCGCGAGTCGTGGCAAAGACAGGCGGTAAAGTAGTCAGTTCCGATAGGTCCTTTGCGGTTGGGCTACGTGCGGGTGCGCTTGCAGACGATAGCGAAGTTGAGGTACGAACAAGAAAAGATGTGAGCCAAAAGAATGCTAAAAAGACGGCTGCGGGGGGTCGTCGTTTAGCTTATGCCTACGAGATAGTGGCTACCCATGCCCAAGGAAGCGCGGACACGAAGAAAGGCGCGCACGTAGATCAACTCAACAAACCGGCCGTCCTGGTGTGGAAGGTGGACCCACAGGTGCTGGCTCTCTCGGGCGTCACAGGCTTCCCACTGCGGGCTTACATGTACAACGAAAAGAAGCAATCCTGGGAGGAGATTCCCAGCACCTGGGATTCGGATACTAATCAGCTCATTGCAACGACCAGCCTGGTAGGGTTGGCCGCTGTAACCGACAGCTTCGACATCATCAGCAACTACCTGCCCACGATAAAGAACTACGAGACGAACCTACAGAGCGGCACGGCAAACGTGGGGTTCCCTATTGAGTTGCCCCCTGGACCCGGCGGTTTTGGACCGCGCGTGATGTTGAGCTACAACTCGGGTAGCATAGACCGGGTGGATATCAGCCAGCAGGGGCCTTCCAGCGTTGGTTGGGGTTGGACCTTGTCAACCAACTATATTGCGGCTATCCAACGCCACTACCCCGACCGACTGGGTTGCGCGGACAACGTGGATGATCCCGGCTATCATCCCTGGATAGCCTCCATCGTCCTAGACGGCACCACCGGCGATCTGATAGAGGGCACCGATGGCTACTGGCATACCGAAAAGGAACAATTCGTCAGAATCCAGTACCACGCTGGCGTCAACTCAGCCTCTGGCACGGTACGCACCACTGACTGGTGGGAGGCCTGGGACAAGAGTGGCACCCGCTACGAGTTCAAGAGCAATGCCCTCATCGAGGATCGCTACAATTGGGCACCCGATCCTTCACACAGCACCTGCGACGGCACTCCTAATCCCTTCACGACATACCGCTGGATGTTGACCACAGCCACCGACGTGCACGGCAATGCCATCAACTACACCTACAAATATGAGGACCGCACACAGACGCTTCAGGCCACACCTATACCGAACAACAGGACTCAGGCCGTATATCCTTACCAGATAACCTGGGGGGCCAACGGCGATAAGCTTCAAGCTACGTTCTCTATCGTTGACCGGACGATCATTACCAACAGCGTGCCGATCAGCGATGTGAGACGCACCGAAATGGACGAAGGTATCTACCAGACCCGGCGCGTAGACGGTGTGCAGATCAAGCGCCTCCCTACCGCGGGCGGTGCCTACTCGCTGTTGCGGGCCTACCAGTTCGAGCAAGATTACAGCATAGTGCTCACCAGTACTGCCAGCCCCAACGTGCAGTACCCGCACCTGACACTTGCCGGGATCGTGCCCATAGGTAGCGACGGGGTTACGAAGCTTCCGAAGACCACCTTCCGCTACGTACAGCCGGGGAACCCGGTGGGTGAACCCACCCCAAGCCCCACGCCCAGCGCGACCGTGACGCCCTTCCCTCATGAGGACCACGGTCATCTATGGTGGGCTTACAACGGCTACGGGGGCGCGGTCGGCTTCTACTATGATGCCGCCGGGGGAGATGCCGGCGACCAGTACAGGAGGGTCCGGGCCAAGAGGGTACAGGACGGCCTTGGTACCGTGCCTCCGAACCCCGGAGAGAGTACAGTCCACGACATGAAATACTTTTACGACTACAGAGGCGGGAACACGAATACGTCTGATCTTTCAGCGGATGCCGACCTCGCCAACACGCAGCCACTCTACGAGCCTGGTCACCAGTTCAGGGGTTTCGCCTGGGTGCGCGAACAAGACCCCATGGGCCAGGTCGAGGACCACTACTTCACGCAGGACGATACCTTCAAAGGCCCGGAATGGAGAGTGCAAGCGGGCAAGGAGCTTACCTTTACGGATATTATTACGGGCACTCCCAGTTCTAACACCGCCTGGTCTACTTCCGCGGGTGTATTCGCCGCTACCGACCCCTATAATCCGGCCAATGGCGCCTGGAAAATAGAGCCTTCCGGGCCAAATCCGACGCCTTTCGCCAAGCGCGCACTGGGCGTGGAGGACGGCACCGACGTCTCCGCCAGGTTCATGGTGCGCACCGCTGGCGGCAACCCTACGGTGACGCCTGCCCCTGCGGGATGGATCTCCGCTACCTGGAGGCTGGAGAATACCAACGGGGACTATTGGGGGCTGCAAGTCTACCACCGCGACATCCCCAGCAACGAACCACCAGAGGCGTTCGCCAAGGTGGTATGGAAACGCAATGGCACCATAGGCGAGCGCGACCTGTTCTATGGCCAGGCCCTACGCCCGCGCCTGGACTCGCCAATATTTGCCGACAACTGGTACCGCCTACAGTTGCACACCTCTGCGGACGGTCGCTTCGCACTGGAGTTGTACGACGACCAGGTGGCCCACCACAAGAACTACATCCAGATCAAGTCCGGCGACCCGGCCAGCACAGGTGGAGTAAACGGGCTGATTCCGTCCTTCGATGCGAGGAAGAACTGGACCTTCGTTACCCGCATCACGAGCTATGACACCGCCAATAACAACTATTCCATCCTGCTGGACGATTACACCGAGACCCGCACGGTTTACGGGCAGTCGGATTCCGTGTACGAGAGCAAGATACCGAGTAGCCAGACGACCACGGCTGACAAGAGCGAGTGGCGAGTGGGCTACGCCAACAACGCTGATGGCATGCTCATTCGCTTCGTGCCCGTTACCGAGAAGTGGACGAGTGAATACGTAAAAAGCTGGCCCAACCAGGTTGCTAAGCGCACAAGGACCACCTATACCTACGACGCCTACGGCAACCCCAAGACAATCAACGAGTATGGGAACGTAGACCCCAATTTGGACGCATTTAACAACCCCGGCCCTGCTGACGAGCGCAGCACAGTTTTTGAGGTCTACCCGAACACCACCAGTTGGATCGTCAATAAGGTGGGCCAAACCCGCACCTACAGCGGCACTTACGGTGCGCCAGGGGCAGTCTGGATAGCGGAAGTGCAAAACGGTTACGACGGCCAGACGGACTATACCCTACCGCCTACCAAGGGCGACCTTACCCTGGTGAAGCAGGTCGGTATCCTCAACAATGTCCGTAACGGCCAGATCGCGAGCCAGCAGTTCGGCTACGATACCTACGGCAACAAGACCTTTACCAAGGACCCCAACAACAACCAGACGAGCGTCGAGTACGATACCTACTACAGATCGTTCCCCTTGACTACCACCCTGCCGAACGGCCGTACCGAGATCACGCGGTACAACTTCTCCACCGGGTATAACATCTCTGGTGTCCCGCTGGATGTGCCTACTTCAAGGACGGACATGAATGGCACGGTGACCGAATCGCGCTACGATGTGTTCGGGCGACCCCTGAAGACGTGGATACCAACCAACAACCTCGGTAGCCAATCTGTGCCGAACGAGGAGTACACCTACTCTGACGTAAATCCAAGCACCGGGTTCAAAGCGCCCTTCTTCGTCAGCTACAAGCGCCAGTTGGACGGCACAACCAGCTCCTGGGAGACCCGCTGGTATGACGGCATCGGGCGTGTGTTTGAGAGCCTTACTCCCAAGGACAACGGCAGCGCCGTCTTGGTAAGCACCACGTATACAAAGACCGGACAGGTTGAGAGCGTCACCAATCCCTATACGGTGACGCTGGCCGGCCCCACGGCGTCCGTGACCCCCGATCCGAACCAACCCAAGACCACCAAATTCTACGACGGGGCGGGACGCAATACCATGGTAGTAAACCCCGACGGCACCAACGTCGTTTACGACTATATGTCCAACAACATCGACCGCGACTACTCGTGCGTCGAGTTGTACGACGAGACGGTGGGCCTCAACCAGAAAGAGCTACGCTGCAACGACCTGTTAGGCCGCGCCGTGCTCGTTAACCAATGGGATGAAGACCCTACGACTACCTACTATGTCTACGACATGCTGGATCACCTGACTAAGGTTAAGCGCCTGAGTGCAGTCGGCGACGTCACGATGACTTACGATGGGCTTGGCCGCAAGAACCAGATGGTAGACTCTGACTCAGGTACGTGGCAGTACGACTACGACGCTGCGGGCAACGTAACCGCACGAAGGGATGCCATTTACCTCGCCAACCCAACAAGCCCGGAGAACGGCAAGCATCAGGTGTTTATGGAATACGACTCCATGAACCGCATCAAGGCCAAGTACTACGGCAGCGCACACTACAGCAACAGCCCCACGGTCGTGCGTGTGCCCGACGTGCTCTACCGCTACGACAACGACTTGGGTGACGCCGCCACCAAGTACTCCTGGGGCAGGTTGCGCCACGTAGAGGTCACCGTCCAGGGCCAGGGCGCCAGACAAGCCAACGGCCACGGTTATGAGTACGACGTAAGAGGTCTGGTCGTAGCTGACGTGGTGACCACCAGCTACGGGACCCGTGACTACAGGGTGGGATATACCTTCGACACAGGCGGCAGGATAACCTCAACCACCTACCCCGACCCCGAAACAACCCACGAGCAGACCACCTTCCTTTACAACGCGCAGGGTATGGGCCTGCCCAGGTCCATAGCCACCAACAACACCGTCACCACGGCAAAGCCCGTGTACGACGCCACCTACAACGCACGGGGACAACTGGAGACGCTGGTACAGGGCACCCAGTTCGGAAGCGGCGATATGCTTACCACTGCTTATACCTACGATGATGCCAGCACCAAGCGAGGCTGGCTCACCAAGACCAAGGTTACCACCGCCGCCGGGGCGACCACGCACCTCGAGCTGAACGTCGCTTACAAGCTAGACGGCAACATCAGCCAGATCAGCCAGGTTTCGGGGGGCACCTCGGCCAACCCGACCTTCACCAACAACTTTACATATGACGGGCTTGAGCGCATGCGCTCCTTTACCACCAACAATACGGCCGTGTTCACCTCGGAACAGGTGAGCTTCGACCAATGGCCGCGGATGACTTCCCGCACTATCGGGGGAGTCCAGTACAATTACACCTACGATGCCACCCACGTAGACCGGATCACCGCCTTCAAGGGCAACACCTACGCGTATGACGACGTGGGCAACCAAACGTCCGCCGTGCGCGGCGGCTCGACTCAGAACCGCACCTACGACCCCCAAAACCGCGTCACCAGGATAGTCGAGGGCAACACCACCACCGAATTCGTGTACGACGGCGAGGGCAAGCGCCTGGTCCAGAGCATTATCACCTCCACCCTAGCTATACCAGCCTCAAAGACCGCGCTGTTTGTGGTAGATAATCCCGCCAGCTTGAACACGGCTGACACTGCCATTCGCAGCCACTTACAGGGCCTCGGCTATACGGTGACGGTGGCCGATGACGACCTGGTTGCCAGCTCCGATGCCACAGGCAAGACCCTTGTGTTCATCTCGGCCACCTCGCTATCCGGTTCTATCAACACCAAGCTGCGTAACGTGGCGGTACCCGTGATCGTCTGCGAGCCATACATGCTGGACGACATGGGCATGACCGACACTCCCAGTACTCAAATGGGCGCGTATGCCCACTGGGGAGTAAGGATAGCAGACCCATCTCACCCGCTTGCGGGAGGGTTGACCGGCGACGTAACCGTGACCAATAACACGGTGGGCGGCGTGGTATGGGGCATACCCAACGCTAATGCCATCAAAGCGGCTACACTCTGGGACAACTCGACCCTGTCACCCATCTTTGCTTATGCAGCAGGTGTCCAGATGTACGGCCTGACAGCCCCGGCCAAGCGGGTAGGTTTCTACATGTACAATGATATGGGAGCCTACCACAATGAGAATGGCTGGAGGTTGTTTGATGCAGCGGTGAACTGGGCAGCGGCTCCGGTAACCAAGAGCGCCCTGTTTGTGGTAGACGCGCCCAACAGCATGAATGCCAGCGACACTATCATTCGTAACCGGCTGCGAGACATTGATTATAACGTTACCGTCGTAGATGATGACCTGCTCACGAGCGCGGATGCCACTGGCAAGAGTGTAGTGTTCGTCTCGGCCACCTCCATGTCAACGGCGATTGGCACAAAGCTTCGGAACGTGACGGTGCCCGTAATCAATTGCGAGCCTTACCTCATGGATGACATGGGCATGACCGACACCCCAACGACCCAGATGGGGGCTTACGGTCACCTGGCGGTGAGGATAGCAGACCCGGCACATCCGGTGGCCGATGGGTTTACAGGTGATGTGACGGTCAGTACGAACACGACAGGTGGCGTGGTGTGGGGAATACCCAACGCCAATGCCCTCAAGGTAGCTACTCTTACCGACAACGCTACCCTCTCTCCGATCTTTGCGTATACAACCGGGGCTCAGATGTATGGCCTTACAGCCCCGGCCAAGCGGGTAGGCTTCTACCTGTACAATGACGCTGCGATTTACCAGACTGCTGAGGGCCGCAGGTTGTTCGATGCAGCGGTAAACTGGGCGGCTGCCTCCGTGGACGTGAAACGCACCCTCTACGTGGGTAACCTGTATGAGGAGCAGTTGACTGGCCCTGACCAGTCTGCCACTGCCCACCCATACACCAACTTCTACTTCCTCGGCTCAAAGATGGTAGGCATGAGGAGGGTGAACTACCCTGCTGATAACGGCCAGCAGCGCATGGTGGGCGACCACCTGGGCTCTACCACCCTGCTGGTGGATACCTCCCCCACACCCGCTGTGCTGTACAGGGCGTACTACAAGCCGTATGGAGAGGTGGCCTGGCAGACAGGCACTTCCCGCACCAGCGTGGGCTTCACAGGTCAGAGGCTGGATGCGGGTACCAAGCTGATGTACTTTGGTGCCCGCTACTACGATCCAGAGCTTGCTCACTTTGTGTCCGCTGACCCCACTACCCAGAATCCATCTAACGCCATGGACTATAACAGGTACCTGTACGCTCATGGTAACCCGTTAAGGTTCATTGATCAGCTTGGGTTTGGTCCTGAAGACTACTACATCTTTGTACAAGGATGTACCTCTAGCACTGCTTGCGACAGGGATGATCCTTCAGACTGGGGCGAATATGGGGAGCAACTTAAGAAGATGTATGATGAGGAAGGCTGGGGAGTGATCGGTACCTTCGGTGGTCAAACAATTACTATGCCCTTCGAAGTCTGGGCGAAAACCCATGTGAAGTACGTAGGTGCCAAGACCCTAGCCGGAGGGGCGGAAGGTATCAGGAAGACCATCGAGGGTATTACTGATCACGGCCCCGGTGTCGATATACATCTGCTAGGACATAGCGAAGGCGGGGCTGCCGTCGCTAAGTATCTTCTCGAGGCAGCAGATGGTAAGGGAGCAGATAGCAGAGTGAAGAGCGCAGTCCTAATCGATGCTCCACTCGTTACGTACCAGCCAGGTTGGGTAGTTCTCGGAGGTTTTGGGCGTAAAATAAACGAATTGGGATCGGCCGCCTCTACGCTAGGAGTTAATGTCCTGACCGTGGATACTGCGAACGACTGGGTAAGCCATCCTCCCATACACGGAATCCCGGAGGTAAGCGACCCCAGATATCCGAAGGGGCATGGACTTGCGATGCCGGACCATGAAAATCATGACAGGGTCGAATTCCCACCCTCTGATGCTCAAAGTGCCTGGCACGATCATACGTCGCGCTTCATGGCCGAGCAGACCAGAGACTTCCTCTCCGAAGTTTGGAAATAGGGGAAGCACTTTTGGTTCTGACCGGGCAACTTGGTCAAGGTGTCATCTCTGAGGAGATGACACCTTGACCATTCTGTGCATAGACTATAGGAGGTAACTACATGAATAGGGATACCTTGGTTGCTATTCTCATCATTACATTAGCAACCGCTATCATTGGTGGTCACTTAGCGATCTCGATCATGATCTGGCGACGCCTTTCCGGCATCAGTGCTGTCCTCCTGATGTTGGTGCTGTCCATAGTCACGTCGGGTGTGTGGTTCGTCATGGCAAGCATCGTCTTCCTTTCATTTCTGTGGTCTTCAGATGCTCGTGGTGTGCAATACCAGGTCTACTTTGCGACCTTCGATCTGTTGCTACACCCGTGCGATAGTGTGGCTCCTTTAAGAAGTGCTCTCAATCCAGACGGATGCCGAACCATGCCGTACATTGCAGGGCCGGCCGTTTTCTTCTTGCTTTCCCTTATGACCAGCCCAGCTGGTCGCAAGAACCCCTAAAATTCGGATCTATGACCAATCGGAAACCTACAGTGCATAACCAATAGCTAGCAAGGCGTTTTCGGTGACCACCTCGGTTCTACCACTCTGCTGGTGGATACCTCCTCCACACCCGCTGTGCTGTACAGGGCGTACTACAAGTTTTCTGGCAACCCTAGGTGGCTGCCTTAGTCTACTTGCAAACTTTGGCTACAGTTTAGCAATTCTACGGCAGACATTGCGGCACGCAAGTAAAGGGCTAGTTGCATATTTTGTCTGCCGGATTGAGGGTAATTGCAGACTTTACCGACAGGCAGTTGCAAAGTTTCACTGCAAATATGGGCAAATTTTGACCTGTAGTTGCATCCTTAATTACGTCCGACAGATGCCATCACCTATTGTCCATCGGCGCTCATCCGCTTGTTACCCTCACGCGCACTATGTTATAGTTTCGCAATTCTCCCCTCAGAAAGGGCAACATGAGCAGTAAGCGAAAACCCACCAAGCTCCGGGGACCGAGCAGGCCGATAGACCCCCGCAACGCACCCGGCTACAAGCCCGTGAAGTCCGGCCCCGATACCTTCGGCATGGTATTACTTGGGGTCAGCGCCGCCTTTGTGGTGCTGGTGATACTCTTTGTTGTGTTGCAGAACAGTGGCAGCACAGCGACTAACACCGCGAGCACCGGCCAGGACCCCTCAGGCAACACGGCCCCGCAGAACCTCGACCCCAGCGCGGCGGCGACGGCAACCATAGTGGCCTTCCTCGGCGTAGTGGCTGACGTGCCGCGCCTCTCGATACAGGAGGTGCGGGCCTTGCAAGAGGCGAACGACGTCACGATCATCGACGTGATGCGGCCCGAAATTTACGCGCAAAGCCACGTGGCCGGGGCAATAAACATCCCCCAGGCCGATATTATCACGCGCGCCGCTGAGATACCCAAGACCGGGAACGTAGCCATCTACTGCGAGTGCCCCAACGACGAAGAAAGCCTGGGCTCGACCAAGAGCCTGATGAGAGGACTTGGGTACACGAACCTGAAAGTAATGCAGGGGCCGTTCGCGCGCACCCTCTGGAAGCAGGCGGGCTACCCGGTCGAAGGCTCGGCTCCGTAGTGAACATCCGCTCGCTGACCACCGGGGCGGCACTTCCGGCCGAGGATGCTGCGCGGCTTGAGCTTGCCACGAGGCTCGGGTCGTTCGCTACGCTGGGCAGGCAGGCGCTGGAAGCCAACGGCTTCACCGTGCAGACCACCCGCCTGGCAGCGCAGCCCCTGGAAGAGTGGCTCCTGCCCGACGATGCAGCGCCCGGCAAAGTGGCGGACCTCGGAGGCGCGTGCGCCGAAGCCGGTATAGACTACTTTTCGGTGGGTACGCTCCAGGCGACTGCGCCCCAGAATAAGGCAGAGCCATTCTACGAGATAGTGCCGGAACTGCTGCTCGCGGCAGGTAACGCCTTCGCCAGCATACAGGTGGGCACGCGCACCGGGAGTGGCGGCATAGTCAACCTTGACGCGGTGAGGGCCTCCGCCCGCATAATGCAGTCGCTGGCCGAGCGCACACCCGAGGGCTTCGGCAACCTGCGCTTCGCGGCGGCCTGCAACTGCCCTCCCCACGTCCCTTTCTTCCCCGCAGCCTACTACAAGGAGGACGACCGCAACGGCGGGCGACCAGAGTTCGGCCTGGCTCTTGAAGCGGCCGACCTGGCCGTGCGGGCTTTCGAGGGAGCGGTATCGTTGGAAGAGGCGAGACTGAGGTTGCTTGGCCTGCTGGAAGAGGAAGCCGGGAAGACCGCCGACGTGTGCGTGGGCCTGGCTGCCGAGCATGGATACACCTTCACCGGCCTCGACATCTCGATGGCCCCCTTCCCGGAGCAGAGCAGGAGCATCGGCTACGCGCTGGAGCTGCTGAGTGGCGCGCCACTGGGTAGCCCCGGCACCCTGACCGCCGCCGCCTTCTTCACAAGCGTCCTCAAGCAGGCGCGAGAACAGCTACCCACCGTCGGCTACTCCGGCCTTATGCTGCCTGCCCTCGAAGACCAGACGCTGGCCGACCGCGCCGCCGAAGGGTTGGTGACCATAGACACCCTGCTACTAATGTCGGCCGTGTGCGGCCTCGGCCTCGACACCGTGCCCCTCCCCGGCGATGTGACCCTGCCGCAACTCGAACGCATCATCACCGACATGGCCGCCCTCGCCGTCAAGCTGGACAAGCCCCTCACCGCCCGCCTCTTCCCCGTACCCAACAAGAGCGCCGGCGAGCCAGCCGAATGGCCGGACTTCCCCTACTTCGCCAGGGGCAAAGTTATGCACGTACCCCCCGTACAAGCAGGCGCGGGACTCTTCACAGGGTCACTCCTGGAACTGGCTTGAATGGACGATAGACGATAGACGATGGACGATAGGAGACGGAAACGCCAAGACGCGGAGACGCCAAGGACCACGTTAAGATTAAGAAGGTTCGTTGCTACCCTGCCACTCATAACTCATAACTCATAACTCATAACTCCTATCGTCCATCGTCCATCGTCCATCGTCCATCGTCCATCGTCCATCGTCCATCGTCCATCGTCCATCGTCCATCGTCCATCGTCCATCGTCCCTTTGAACCTTTACAGGCACGCTGTTGTGTATTGCATTAGGGACGCGTGTGACCGTCACATTTAATTGTCGTAGTTGACACTCGTGCGCACATTTGCTACACTGGGGGCACGCTTTTTGCCGTAGTGTGCGCGGTCAACATACGAGAAGCGGATCCCCTTAGCAAGCCAACCAAGGAACCAGGAAAGCCAACTAGAGAGCAGCGATACCCTGTCCGGTTGATTGACTTTACTGCCACGTAAATCCCCTTTACTTCGGCGCGGCTTCAGATTTTCGCACATGAGTCTTCTGGAGCCAGAAACATAGCGCAAGCACAGTAAAAGTTGAGCAACATATCATGTAAGGGACTGGAACCGCAGGGTATTGGTCGCGTAAGGCGACAGCGGGTGCGCGACGCGTGACAGCACCGGGCGGATTTTGAAAGGAGGTAGCACTCTGGACACTCAGACGAAAAACAGAGAGAGGACCCAGGGCTCGGCACGTAGGACCGGGGCAAACACGGGTGTCGAACACGATGCCCTGATGAAGGACTACCCCGAGAACATGAACGAGCCTACCGAGCTTCTGCGCGTGGAGGGCCTCAGGACCCACTTCTACACCGAAGACGGGGTGGTGAGGGCCGTAGACGGGGTCAGCCTGAAGGTGCGCCAGGGCGAGACGCTGGGCGTGGTAGGCGAGTCGGGCTGCGGCAAGAGCGTTACCTCCATGTCAATAATGCGCCTCATCTCATCGCCCGGCAAGATCATAGAGGGAGAGATCAGGTTGCGGGGCCTCGAAATCGCCCACCTCTCCGAGGAAGAGATGCGCCACATCCGGGGCAACCGCATCTCGATGATTTTCCAGCAGCCGACCTCCTGCCTCAATCCGGTGTTCCGCGTGGGCGACCAGATCTCGGAATCGCTGATGATCCACCGCAGCTTCACAAAGCAGCAGGCCCGCCAGCGCGCAATCGAGCTGCTGACGATGGTCGGTATTCCCTCGGCCAAGACCCGCGTCGACTCCTACCCGCACGAAATGTCGGGTGGTATGTGCCAGCGCGTGATGATCGCTATGGCCCTCGCCTGCGAGCCGGAACTATTGATTGCCGACGAGCCGACCACCGCGCTCGACGTGACGATCCAGGCGCAGATATTGGAACTGATGCGCGACCTCAAGTCCCGCTACAACACGGGTATCATGCTTATCACGCACGACCTGGGCGTTATTGCCGAGATGGCTGACAACGTGGTGGTGATGTACGCGGGCAAGGTAGTGGAGGAATCGCCGGTACAGGACCTATTTGACGAACCCAAGCACCCTTACACACAGGGCTTGCTGGCTTCTATTCCCGTGCTAGGCGAGATCAAGGACAAGCTGGCGGTCATACCCGGTTCGGTGCCTTCGTTGCGCAACCTGCCTCCGGGCTGCCGCTTCGCCAACCGCTGCCCCTACGTAATGGACATTTGCCGGACCGAAGAACCCGGCCTCATCCGCCTGAGCGAGTTCCGCACCGCGCGCTGCTGGCTCTACGCGGACGAAATTGCCGAGAACGGCCAGAAAGACAAGCCCCCCACGCGGGTAACCGACGGGGTGGGCCAGCCAGAAGGAGCGGAACCAGTAGTATAGACGACGGACGATGGACGGTAGACGATGGTAGGATACGCTATCGTCCATCGTCCATCGTCTATCGTCCAACCAAGGAGCAACTGCTTATGAGCGACCAGCAAAGCACATCACTGCACTCGCCGGAAGACCTCGGCTCACCCACTCCCACCGAGCCGGGGGCCGACGGTTCGCTGGAGGGTAGCAGCAACGGGTCGGGTGGCGCTGCCACAATAGCTATGGGCGGGGCCACGACTGAGGCGGCCAGGGCGTCCAACGGCAAGAAGTCGGACGTGCTGCTCGAAGTGGACCGGCTGGTGAAATACTTCCCGGTACGCGGCGGCCTCCTGCAACGCACGGTGGCCTGGACGAAAGCGGTCGACGACGTGAGCTTCTTCATCCGCCAGGGCGAGACGCTGGGCCTCGTGGGAGAATCGGGCTGCGGCAAGACCACGGTTGGCCGCACGTTGCTCCGGCTCACCCCCGCTACCGGCGGCGAGGTGCGCTTCCAGGGGAAGAACCTGTTCGACCTCAAGGCCGACGATCTGAAGAAGGCCCGCAAGGACATGCAGATCATCTTCCAGGACCCCTTCTCCTCGCTCGACCCGCGCGTGCCGATTGGCGAGAGTATCGGGGAGGGCCTGATTATACATGGCATTTCCAAGAGCGAGCGCCAGGACCGCGTGTACGACGCGCTGGCCCACGTGGGTCTGCTCCCGGAGCATGCCAAGCGCTACCCGCACGAGTTCTCAGGCGGCCAGAGGCAGCGTATCGGTATCGCCCGCGCGCTGGTGTTGCGGCCCCAGTTCATCGTGTGCGACGAGCCGGTGTCGGCCCTCGACGTGTCGATCCAATCGCAGGTGCTCAACATCTTGAAGGACCTGCAAGGCGAGATGGGCCTGACCTACCTCTTCATCGCGCACAACCTGAGCGTGGTAGAGCACATATCCGACCGCGTGGGCGTGATGTACCTGGGCAAGATGGCGGAGCTTGCGGAGCGCACCGCGCTTTTCGCCAACCCCCAGCACCCCTACACTCACGCGCTGCTGTCGGCCATCCCGGTGCCCGATCCCAGGATCAGGCGCGAGCGCATCATCCTCAAGGGTGACGTGCCTTCGCCGCTCAACCCGCCGACCGGCTGCCGCTTCCACACCCGCTGCTGGCTGGCGCAGGACATCTGCAAGCAGCAGGTGCCCGAATGGCGCAACGTGGCCCCTCCCGGCCAGTTGGAGCACTTCGTCGCCTGCCACTTCGCACCGTTCACCAAGATGCCTCTGCCGGGCGAAACAAGCTCGCTCCTCGGCAAGGACGAGACGACGGTAGTGCACCACTAGGACGCGGGCGTTTCTCCATTCGTGACGGGCGGCAGAGCTTTTTCTGCCGCCCGTTCGCGTTGTGTCAGGCGGACGGCCCCAATTGAGGCGGCGAGTGCGATGAAAGGTTCCGCCGGGGCGCGGATGCGGGTGTCGGCCCAGAAGATCAGCCCGATGAGCATCGTACCCGTAATGAAGACCAGCACCATGCCGCCGTTGTACCTGCCGCGCCAGCAAGCCCACAAGCCTACCAGGAAGAAGGGGAGCAGCACCAGTGTCAGCGCGCCCGCTGCTCTCGTCGTGAGCGTGGCACCCGGAAAGACGTTCCAGAAGCGCAAGAACTTACCCAGCAGCAGCACCGGCACGTCCTGCGGGTGGGATGCCAGGTAGCGCAGGCCGTACTCGTATCCCTTCCTGTCCAGCAGACCTGGATTGTCTGCCAACGAAACGTATTCCCGGTAATCGGGCAGCATTTCAGCAGGCACGTAGCGCCCCCACCGCTCCCCAGGCTGCGCCGTGTACTCGTTGTTGCTTATCCAGAAGACGTAGCCGCCCGCCGACGAACCGTAGCCCGAGGTCAGCGGAATGAACTGGTTGTACTCCACGAAGTTGCGCACGAGCCAGGGCGACAATGCGAGAACCGTACCGGCCAGCAGCAAAGCCGGTTTCAGCAGCTTTTCGCGGCGGGGCAGCACCAGCACCAGCCATAGGATAAGCCCCAGCCCCACCAGTATCGCCGTCGGGCGGGTCAACAGCGCCAGGCCGAGGACTACCCCACCCGCAAGAGTCCTCCACCCCCCGGCACGCGCAGGGGAGACCAGCAAAGCAGCCAGGGCGGCGTATACCACCACCAGCAGGTTCTCGGTCGCCAGGTAGCGGCTCCAGAAGATGCTGAACGGGTAAAGCGCGAACACCAGGGCCGTAAGTAGGCCCACGCTCGGACTCCACCCCCTGCGGCCAATGTAGTACAGGAGCGGCACCGCGCCCGCCAGTAGTGCGGCCTGTACGACTCGCGCCGCGATGGGCTGGACACCAAAGATGCTGTAGACCAGCCAGAGCAGCGCCGGGAAGCCGGGGGAGCGGTTCACCTGCGGTTGGCCCTCCAGGCTGTAGCCCTGGCCCGACAGCAGGCTCTTCGCCAGCTCGTTGTAGTCGATCTCGTCTTCTTGCGGCGGGGCGTATAGGCCGCCTGACGCCACCAGCCAGCCGATGCGCAGCGCGAAGGCCAGCAACGTCAGGGCGCCGACCACAAGCACGGGCCGGGACAAAGCCCAGCCCCACAACGACCGGATTACAAGAGCAAACCTGGACAGCACGCTGCCTCCCCCTGTGCCGCTATCTCGTGTTCACCAACAGTCGCATGCGAGTCCCCAAAGTTTCACTTAGCAGGTTGGAGCGCCAATTTGCACGTGGCGGGGTGGTGCCATAGCGTCAATCGCCCGCCGACAGCTTTTCGTATGATGAGACCAGCCCGCGCGCCTGGCCCTGCCATGTGTAACGCGGGGCGACACGGCGCATGTTGGCCCGTATCTCAGCCCCGCCATCGGGTAAGGTCAGCACATGGTTGATGGCTTTGGCGTAGCTTTCCGGCGTGCTCAACTCGGCCGCCACGCCCAGGTTGTCGGTGGCTATTACCTTGCGCAGGAACGGGAAGTCGCTGGCGACAATGGGCAGGCCCGCCTGGATGTAGTCGAAGAGCTTGTTGGGTGACGAGTAATAGTTGTTCAGGTCCACCGCCTGGTAGGGGATGAGGCCCACGTCAGCGGAGGCGCAGTATGGCAGCAGCTCGCGGTGGGACACAGCGGGGAGAAAGTAGACCCGCCCAGGCGCTTCCGCAGCCGCCATGCGCGCCAGCACCTCCTGGTACTCGCCGTAGCCTATGAAGACCACCGCCGCCTCACCCGCCAGCATGGGCGCGCACCTCACCAGGTTTTCGAGGCCCCGCCCCTCCGACATCCAGCCCTGGTAAAGAACAATCTTGCGGTTGGAAGCTAGACCCAGGCGCTCGCGAAGGATATTGTAGCCCCGGGCGGGGTCGAAGTCTGAAGGCGGGTCGGGGCAATTCATGACTACGAGCGGGGCGGGTATGCCGTAGCGCTTCGATAGCTCTTCGCCTATGAACTCATTCACCGTCACCACGAAGCTTGCCCGCTTAATGAGCTTGCCCTCCAGACGCATCCAGGCCCTGCGCCGCAGTTGTATCCAACGGTTGCCGATCTCGGAGAAAAGCTCGTGCGAATCGTACACGACGCGCGCCCCGTTCACGGCGGCCGCCCGGCAGGCAAGCTCAAGGTTGTTCAAGTCGTGCGCGTGGTACACGTCCGCCCTGGCCGCCACAGCCCTGGCGAGAGCCCGCATGGTGAAGGTGTGGCGCATCGTCAGCACGCTCCACAGGGCCGCCACGTTGCTGCCGTGGTTGGCCCCGGCCAGGCGGTACAGCCAGCCAAAGCGAGGGTCGCGGCCCCGCACGGCCACCCACTCCACAGGTATGCCGTCTACCTCCCCCACCGTGTCCTCGGTTCCTGCCGGGCGCGAAAGGATGCTCACGTCATGCCCTGCTTCTATGAGGCTGCGGGCTTCCTGTATGATGCGCCGGGTAATTACCGGCTCCTGCACGATCATCTGCACCTTCATGCTAACTCTGACCCCCGGTGCCCAGCACTTCCCTGTAAAGCCCCACCAGGCGTGACGATATGCTTGCCTGCCCGAACCGCTCCTCGGCAACTCGCCGCAGGTGTTGGGGAGGAAAGTCGTCGGGTCTGTTAAGCACATCAACGATGCCGTCCGCAAGCGCCTCGGAGTTGGCTTTCTGCACCAGCACTCCCAGGTCAGCTGTCAATATGCCCTCCGGCCCGCCGCACCGCGTTGCCACCACAGGCGCGCCCGAAGCCAACGCCTCTACTACCACCACCCCGAAGGTCTCAGCCAGGGAGGACACCACCAGCACGTCATATTGGGGCATCAGCTCGACTACTTCCTCATGTCGCAACGTACCGTGGAAGCGGCATAGGTCGGCCACACGCAACCTCCGGGCCAGCGTCTCGTACTCCCGCCTGTTGCGGCCGTCGCCCACGAGGTCCAGCGTCACTTCAATCCCGCGCTTCTTCAGAATAGAGACGGCCCCTATCAGGTAGTCCACGCCTTTGATGCTGGTGATCATCTCGCCTACGAACAACAACCTGGCAGGGTCGCCCGGCTGCCGAGTGGTGGTCCTGACGGCGAACTCTCCCACGTTCACGACGTTCGGGAGCACCTCTATGCGCCTGCGAAGCTGTGGGTAGGACGTAATCTGGTCGCGCAGTGCGCTACTCACGGCCACCACCCGGTCGGCCCGGCGCATAGAGAAGCGGGTAGCAAAGGCCGCCGGGCGGTTGCGCATCAACTGGGAAAAAGGGCCCATGTGCTCGGTGAGCACGAGGGGCACGCGCCAGAGCAGCTTGATAAGAGCGCCCGAAAGCCCGGCGGGCAGGGCCACGTGCGCGTGCAGCAGGGTGGGCTTTACTTTCAGCATACGCACTCCCATATAGGCAAACACACCCCACACCGCGTAGAGGAACGGCCACACACCCGGCACGCTCGGCATCAACAGCCGGTACACGGGCACACCCTCCTCTCTATGCAGGGTCAGCAGCTTGGGCCCGCGCAACCACGCCGGTATGGAGACCCCGTCCACGAAGAGCACCCGCACCTCAACGTCCGTCCTGCGAGCCAGCGCCCGCGCCTGTTCCTGTATAAAGACCCCACCCACCGGGTACCTCTCGGTCGGGTACCAGGAGGGCAAGATGAGCACCCTTAGCCTGTCGTTTGCGTTATCCACCTGCGGATATCTCCTGCGCTTGCCCGTTGCCGGGTTGCTCACGTGGGCGGCTGAACCCCAGCCTTAGCGGGGGCACGGCACTCATGGCTGCGTAACCCGTGGGGAGGCTAAACTGCTTCGACAGCACGTATCTCGCCTCCGAGATCGCATAGGAAGGACACATAAGTCCTCGATGGCTCATCATGTGAGCAGCCTAAAGGGAGAGGACGAGCCAATCCACAGCACGCATTAGGGTCGTACGCGCCTACAGATTATAGGCCGAAGTGGAGCGGCCCGTCAACGAGCGTGCGCCTGGTGCCAGGGAACCTGTAAGTGGGTTCAAGGTTGTTCAGATCGCGGGCATGGTATATATCAGCGAGTAGCCTGATACCGGGAGGCAACTCTTAGGGTGAAAGTATGGCAGCCCGTCGGCACAACCACGTCGTACTGGCGTGAAAGTATACTGGCCTGGTTCTGGACGAAAATCTCCTCGGTCCGGCTTTCGTCATTTGGGTACCAGGGACCGGTGATAAGCACCTTCCGGTCCCATTCTAGTACTCCCCCCGCCTCAGCAGCCTGCGGGATATCCTCCGCAGTAAAGAGAGCATTAGAACGACATCCTCACGTGTGAGTATTACCGGGGCCCACATCGGAAGCCCCGACTCCCGCTTGAAAAACCAAAGGCTCAGCAAAGAGCAAGCCAGGTAAGAGATTGAGCTTGCTATCGATGCCCCAACAATGCCCCCAGCAGGTATTAGCGCCAAATCGAACGTAAGAGTGACAAGGAGAGTAATGAAGGAGATAAGCAGGTTGATATGGGGCTTGCCGATTCCTGCAATATAGGCTGTCAGAACAAAAGTGGGGCCGATTGCGACCACCCCCGGCACCAGCCACAGCAGCGCGGGCACACTTGGCCGGAATGCTTCGCCATACAGTAGCGGGATGCCCACAAGGCCAAGCAGCGCTATCGACAAGCCAGCTAATATGCTAACCAGAAATGAAAGTCGGGTGGCCCTGGCAACCAACTGGGTATTCTCCCCCACGAGATCCTGGTGTGCGGCGAGGCGAGGAAGCAAAACTGTGGAGGCTGCACTAGCAGGGAGCCAGGTGAATTGAGCAAGACTAACAGCAAGGCCATAAAGCCCTACTGCTGTTTGACCAATGAAGTAGCTAACCAGGAAGAGGTCAACGCGATAATTGAGAAACTGGAGTAAATTAGCAAGGTAGCTAGGCGCGGAATACCTTACAACCTTACGGAAAGCACCATCGGCGGCCGCAGAAAGGCTAATTATAGGCTTTAGCCTACTTAAGAAGAGAAAATTAGCGGCCAATGCACTTACCAGCAATACGCCCAGGAGGAACCGGAAATCTATTTGCAAGCCGCTGACCCGAGATGCCGCCAGGACACCAAGGAGTAGGACCAAATCTATGATGCGGCTAATCAAGGCTACGTTGTTAGCCGATATGATCTCCTGCCGGCCTATGAGTATCGCCCGCCAGTACCCAAGCGCCAGGTTCAACAACACATAGACGGCGACAGCAAGTACGATAAGGCCACCGCTAGCTTGTGGAAGAAATGTCGATTCAACCCCCAGCGCGAAAGCTATGCCTAAAAGGGCCAGGGCAAGTAAGCTTTGTGCCACAACTACGATGAGGAGCCACCGCAGCATCGACCGTAGCGAGACAACAGCTTGAGCGGTGAAGTAGGTGATGCCCGACGGCAGAGAAAAGCCCACTATCATCGTCAGCAAAGCAGCAGTTGCGACGAAGATATCCACTGCACCCTTACCCTGAGGACCGAGTGTGCGTGCAACAAGAAAGCTAAACACAAATCCCAGCGGTACCAGGAGGACGTTCGTACCTAAGGAGTGAAGGATAGACTTAAGAAGGGGCCTGGGCTTAGCTTCACTCACCTTCGTGGTGGACAATTCGATCCTTTATCTGCATTACTAACGTAACGGAGCTCTTGTTGGTCTACTACTTGGGTTGGGCGGCCCTTGTGAAGAAAGCGTCGCACTGAGCGATGGACCCATCGGGGGGTGTTGTGACGTTGGAGATTTTTGCGAAACGAAATCCTCGTTCAGCGAGGAACTCAGTAATTTCGTTAGTGGTAGCCGAGTCCTTGTATACCCGGCGCAGGTTAAGCTCGAGCAGCACATTCTTGGTATTACCCAGAGCTTTTTCAGCGCCCCTCAAGGCCAACATCTCAGCACCCTGTAGATCAAGCTTCAGTAGATCGATGGTGCCGATCTGCTCTGCCTCGACGAGCTTATCCAGGGTTGTGGTTGTTACCAGGTCTTCGCTCATGACTTCAAAGGATTCGAGGAATACGTCAGGGGGCTGCAACAGAGAAGAACAGCCATCAGCCTGAGTGATAAAGAACCGACGTGTCTCCTCCCGGTCGGAGAGCGCCAAACCTAGAATGCGGAAGCGGCCAGGGTAGCGATCACGTAGGCGGTTGAGATCTCTCAGACACGCTCTGGCAGCTTTTGAGCCTCTGTTCCCTTCAGCCAATGCAACCATAGGCTCGATACCAATGACCTGCGCATTAGGGCTGATTCGTAGAAACGCTCTAGAAAAGACGCCATGATTTGCCCCCCCATCAACTATAGTCTCAAAGTTCTCGGGGTCAACACTCATAAGGAGGTCCAGCAGAGGTCGGGCTGTATCATCGAAAACCCACCGCATACGAGCGTACTTGCCTGCCATAATGCAGCGAAGTACGAACCGAACCCTTGAAGAGACCTCAGACACGAGATGAGCAGCCAACCGGACCGCGTAATTCATCAATCCTCCTAAAGCTGAATCGCTCCAGCGTCCTACGACCCGATACCCAGGTACCGCATACCCGCCCCTTCAACAACCCCACGGTCCAGGGAATTCCGGCCGTCAAGCACGACCTTGCACCCCAGGCCGGCTATTCTGGTCCAGTCCAGGAGGCGATACTCGTTATGATGAGCCTGCAAAATAACGCAATCTATGCCCGGCAGGTCGTCCAGTTGCACAGGCTCGGCATAGCGGGCCAGTTCTTCCGTGCTGTAGAGCGGGTCGTTGATGAGAGGCAGCGCGCCCCGGGCCTGCAACTCACTCAGCAGGCGGACGGCCCCGGAAAAAGCCGTTTCCTTGACGTTCTCGCGGTAGGCAAGCCCCAGCACCAGCACCCGTTTGCCGCTCAACCCGCCCAGCGACTCCTCCAGGCGGTCGAGCGCCCAGGGCACCATGCTGTCGTTCAGCTCGCGGGCGCGGCGCACCAGCGACATCCCATCGTCCGAAGTGTTGTTCGTCAGGAAGTAGGGGTAGACCGGGATGCAGTGCCCGCCCACCGCTATGCCGGGCCTGTGGACGTGGGAGAAAGGCTGCGTGTTGGCCGCCGCGATAGCGTCCAGCACCGGTATGTCGCGCTCGGCGGCGAACCGGGCAAACGCGTTGGCGAGGGCGATGTTCACGTCGCGGTAGGTGGTCTCTATCAGCTTGACGAACTCGGCGGTGTCGGCGTCCCGCATGGGCAGCACGGGCGCGCCCTCCAGCGCAACGGCGTAAAAACGCTCGGCAGCCGCTGTGCAGTCCGGCGCGACCCCACCTACCACCTTGGGGTACTTGTGCAAGTCGCTGAATATGCGGCCGCTGTATACGCGCTCAGGGCTGAAGGCCAGGCAGAAGTCGCGGCCCGCGACAAGACCCGAACCCTCCTCCAACATGGGGCCGAGGCGGGTGCGCGTGGTGCCCACAGGTAGCGTCGTTTCGTATATGACCAGGGTGTCGCGTTGCAAGCCCTCAGCCACGGAGCGGGTGGCGGAATCGATAGCGCGGTAGTCGATATTGCGCTCTTCGTCCACCATGAGCGGAACGATGATTACGACCACGTTGCAGCGGCTGACGGCGGCAGGCGTGTCGGTAGTGGCGGTAAGGCGGCCCGCGCTCACTGCCTCGGCTACCATCTCTTCAAGCCCCGGCTCCTCCTTGACGTGAGAACGCCCGGAGTTGACGATGCTAATTACCTCTGAGGATATGTCGCAGCCTACGACATCCAGGCCGTTCCGTGCGAACTGCGCGGCCAGGGGCAGGCCAATCTTGCCCAGGCCCACGACCGCTACTCTGTACCCGCTCCGCGCTACGCTCTCCAATATCTAACCTTCCTCGCTCAAATAAATGGCCCGGCCTTCCAGCCCCGACTCCACAATCTTTGTTGCGACGTGCAGGGCGTGCAGCCCGTCCTCACCCGACACGATGGACACGTCTTCGCCCCGGATGGCGCGGGCGAAGCGGTCAAGCTCTACACGTAGCGGCTCGGTCTTCTCGATGCGTAGGCGCACCATGTCGCCCTCGCTCACCCCCTCGATGTTCGAGATGGTGTCCCAGTCGGTCTTGGCGTAGTTGTTCTCGTAGAAGTAGAGGTCCTGCGTCAGGTAGTTCACCTGGAACGAGCCTCGCTCCCCCGTAATCATCAGCTCTCGTATCTTGGTGGGCGTCAGCCAGTTTATATCAAGCACGCCTATCGAGTCGTTTGCGAAACGGAGCAGGCCGGACAGCAGGTCCTCGTGCTCGGTGTGGATGCGGCGGGCGGTCTCGGCCTGCACGCGCGTCACTTCCGAGCCGCTCAAGAAGCGCATTATGTCAACATCATGGGTCGCCAGGTCGATCACTACGCCCACGTCGCGCACGCGGGGCGGGAATGGGCCGAGCCTGCGGGCGTTCATCTGGAACACCCGGCCAAGCTGCTGCTCTCGTAGCCGCTTGTGCAACTCCAGTATCGCCGGGTTGTAACGCTCGATGTGGCCTACCGTAAGGATCAGTCCCGCCTGCCGGGCAGCCTCAATCATCTCCCGGCCCTCAGCCACCGTGAAGGCGATTGGCTTCTCCACCAGCACGTGCACGCCCTGAGAGATGGCTGCCAGCGTCACCTCACGGTGCAACACCGTGGGCACCGCCACTACCACACCGTCCGGGCGCTCCCTTTCCAACAAATCGGTGTAGCTGCCGTAAGCCGCGATGTGGAAGCGGCGCGCCACCCGCTCGGCGGTGGCAACGTCCGCATCGGCCACACCCACCAGGTCCACCGACTCCAGGTCGTTCAGCACGCGCAGGTGGTTGCGCCCCATCGAGCCTGCGCCTATAACGGCTAGCTTCGGAGGGCGGGAATCGGTGCCAGGGAGGCTGCTCATCGTTAGCCCAGGCTCCGCACGGCGTCAACTATGGTCTCAAGGTCCTGTTGGCTGAGGCCGGGGTGAATTGGGAGGGACAGCACCTCCCGACAGGCCTGCTCCGACACGGGGAAGGTGCCCCAATCGCCCTGCTCCATGTAGAACTGCTGTTGGTGGACGGGTACCGGGTAGTAGATTTCGCTGCCCACCCCCGCCTCGGCAAGCTGCTTGCGGGCGTCGTCCCTGTCCAGAGGTGGAAGTATGCGCACCGTGTACTGGTGGAAGACGTGGCGGGTGCCGGGCCGGACCGTGGGCACGCGCACCTTGTCTGAAGGCAGGTGCTCACTCAAATACGCGGCGTTCTCCATGCGGCGGGCGTTGAAGCCTTCGAGCTTGGGGAGTTGGGCCATGCCTATCGCGGCGTGGATGTTGGTCATGCGGAAGTTGAAGCCGAGCATCTCATGGTAGTAGCGCACGCGCATGCCATGTCCGCGCACCAGCCGGGCCTTGTCGGCTACGCAGTCGTCGTCGGTGGTAATCATACCACCCTCGCCCGTGGTGATGTTCTTGGTCGGGTAGAAGGAGAAGCAGCCCGTGCCCCAGCTACCCGCCCGCTTCCCGCCATCTTCGGCCCCGTGCGCCTGGGCAGCGTCCTCGATCACGACAAGGCCATGCCGCTCCGCTATCTCCATAAGGCGCGACATCTCGGCCATGTTGCCATACAAATGCACCGGCATGATCGCCTTCGTGCGCGGGGTAATGGCCGCCTCAACCTGGTCCACGTCGATGTTGAAGCTGTCCGGCTCAATGTCTACAAATACGGGCTTTGCCCCGGTGTAGAGCACGGAGTTAGCCGAGGCGATAAACGTGAACGGCACCGTGATCACTTCATCGCTCGGCCCTATGTCATGGGCGAGAAGGGCAACGTGCAGAGCGGTAGTGCCGTTGCTAGTGGCAATCGCGTGCTTGACCCCGCAGTATTCGGCAAAGGCCCGCTCGAACTCGGCCACCACGCCCCCCTGGGCGAGTTGCCCCGATTCGAGCACGGCCATCACTGCCTCCTTCTCCTCCTCCCCTATCATGGGCCGGGCTATGTTAATCATGGCTTGTTTCCTTCCTTGGTGACTCGTAACTCGTAACGCATAACTCGTAATTCCTGAATGACACCTCGATGTTACGCGTTACGAGTTACGTGTTACGTGTTACGCGTTGCATATCACGTTCACAATGTTCTCCGCCGCGTGTCCATCGCCGTACACGTCGGGCGGGGTAGAGTGGAGGCGCGGGGCCTGGATGGCTGCCAGTATGCGGGCGGGGTCGGTGCCGGTGAGGGTGTTCCAACCCAGTTCCACCGTTTCCACCCATTCGGTTTCATCCCGCATGGTGATGCAGGGCACCGCCAGCCACATCGCCTCTTTTTGCACGCCTCCGGAGTCGGTGAGTATCTTGCGGGCGTGCTTCTCCAGCGCCACCATCTCCAGGTACGACACCGGGTCTATCTGCCGCACGTTTTCGCCGGGGACCACGCCTGCCTGTTGCAGCGCTCTCCGGGTCCGTGGGTGCACCGGGAAGACCACAGGCCCGCCCGAGTCGCTCAGCGCCCCTACTATGCTCGCCAGGTTGCGCGGGTCATCGGTGTTAGAGGCCCGGTGCACCGTCGCCAGCAAGTACCCGCCGCTCTCCACCCCAATCCGCGACAGGAGCGAAGGAGCAATCGCCTCGGCTCGTGGCAGAGAGTCGAGTATAGCGTCGTACATCACGTCACCGACCACGAACACCCCGCGCGTGATGCCTTCGCGTTGCAGGTTGGCCGAGGCCACGGCTGTCGGGCAGAAGAGCAGGTGCGAGAGGCTGTCGGCCACCACGCGGTTGATTTCCTCCGGCATGGCACGGTTGTAGGAGCGCAGCCCCGCCTCGACGTGGGCCACCGGCACGCCCAGCTTCGCCGCCGATAACGCCCCGGCGAGCGTGGAGTTGGTGTCGCCGTATATCAGCAGGTAGTCAGGCCTTTCGTCCAGCAGCACTTGCTCGATGCCCACCAGCATGGCAGCCGTTTGGCCTGCATGAGAGCCGGAACCTACTCCCAGGTTGTGGCGAGGGGCCGGAATGTCCAGTTCCGCGAAAAAGACCTGGGACATCGCAGGGTCGTAGTGCTGGCCCGTGTGCAACAACACCTCTTCGACCCCTGCCCTCGACATGGCCCGGCTCACGGGAGCAGCCTTGATAAATTGGGGCCGTGCGCCTACAACAGAGAGTATCTTCATGGTTGAGCAGGCTCCTGGAGAGCCAACGGCTATTATAACACCCCGGAAGCGATGCAGGCAAAGCACCACGGAGGCAGCCAGGGCTATGTCACCGTCGGATAGCAGCGACCAAACTCCCCCCTGTCATCCTGAGCGTAGCGAAGGATCTCAAGAAAGTGGCACACGGATCGCGTCGAACCTTGAGCAACAAAGGTGGGGTGCTGAAGGTTCACCGCAGCGATAAGAGGAACATCTGAGATCCTTCACTGCGTTCAGGATGACAGGGGGAATATGGTACTCATAGTTCAGGCGCACTACTTTGCTGCGGGCAGGTAGCACTTTGTAGGCGTTGGCGGCAAGCAACCTCTATAATGGGATGCAAGTTCATGCAGACGCAGGTTATGGAGGGAACAAATATGAGCTATCCATTATCCGATGAGGGTTTCAACGAAGTCCTCGGGGATTCCACTCCCAAAGTGCGAGACCTTGCCTTGCAAGCGAGGGAGTTGATCAGAGACGTAATGCCGGACGTCGTTGAGGTGCCGTGGCCCCGCCAGCGACTCGCTGGCTACGGGGTGGGGCCGAAGAAGATGACCGAGCACTTCTGCTACATCAGCGTGCACAAGAGCCACATAGACCTCGGCTTCAACTACGGGAGCGAGCTACCCGACCCGGAGGGACTGCTACAGGGCACCGGCAAGCTCTTCCGGCACCTCAAGATAACGACGCCCGAAGACCTGGCCCGCCCAGCCGTGCGCCGCCTGTTGGAAGCCGCGTCTACCCACCGAATGCCCGCCAAAGCTGGGGTAAAGTAGCACCACCATATGACCGAGAAGTACGACCCCAACTATGGCAGACTCTCCTCGCATGGGAGCTAGACTACTGCAAGGAGCCGGGAGCTTTAGATGGGGGCATGCACATCATCGCCGTAGTGCGGCGAGAACGATAGAGGGCAGACGATGGATGATGGACGATAGCAGTGATGAGGACTGAATAGTGGGTAGAGGGTACAGGGCAGCACTCTTTCCAACAATCCTAAACTTGGCGCGGCCTTGGCGTCTCTGCGTCTTGGCGTTTCCGTCTCCTATCGTCCAGCAGCCCCCACCTGGCGGAAGATGCTCATCACGTCCTGCTCGACCCCGCTTTTGGCTACGCGGATGGCGTTCTTGATCGCCTTGGCGTTGGAGCGGCCGTGCGGCTTGATGAGCAGGCCGTCCACGCCCATGACGATAGAGCCGCCATACTCGGCGTAGTCCAGGCGGGAGGCTATGCGCCGGAAGTTGGGACGCAGGGCGGCGGCGAACAGCTTGCTCAACATGCTCGAAGTCAGTTCGGCGCGGAGCAGGTCGAAGATCATCTTGGCGACGCCCTCCGTGGTCTTGAGGAGCACGTTGCCGGTGAAGCCATCGGTCACCACCACGTCGGCCACGCCGTTGGGCACGTCCTTCCCTTCCACGTTGCCCACGAAGTTGAGGCCGCTATTTTGCAACAACGGAAACGTCTCGCGCACCAACTCCGAGCCTTTGATCTCTTCCTCACCATTAGATACAAGGCCCACGCGCGGGTTCTTCACGTCGTAGACGCGCTCCATGTAGATGGAGGCGAGGCGCGCCCACTGAAGCAGGTAGTGGGGCTTGGCGTCAGGGGTAGCCCCCACGTCCACGAGGAATATCTTGCCTATATCGCCCATCGCCGGGAACGGCACCCCCAGCGCGGGACGGTCTATGCCCTCGATGCGCCGCAGCACGAACGTGCCCCCCGACACCACAGCGCCGGTGTTGCCCGCCGACACGAGCGCGTCCACCTTGCGGTCGGCCAGCAACTGCAAACCCACGGTGAGAGACGAATCGCGCTGCCGCCGCCACGCCGTAGAGGGCTGGTGCTCGTCCATCGGGATGACGGAGGCGGCAGGCTCAATCGTGAGCTTGAGACCCGATGTATCGACCTTAGCAAGCTCAGCCTGGATAGCGGCCTCCTGCCCCACCAGCACCACCTCGATGCCGTACTCCCGCGCGGCCTCGATAGCCCCCTTCACCGTCTCGAGCGGAGCGTGGTCGCCCCCCATTGCATCCAGGGCAATTCTCATCTAGTAAGTCTCCTTTGGGGACGATGGACGATGGACGATGGACGATGGGACTGAGGACTGAGGACTGAGGACTGAGTAGAGGTCAGCACCCTTCCCAACAACAATCCTCTTTGCGCGTCCTTTGCGTTCTTTGCGTCTTTGCGTTTTGGTCTCCCATCGTCCATCGTCTATCGTCCATCGTCTAAAGCAACAGCGCCATAACCAGGTCGTCTATGTACCTACCATGATGGTAGTAGGCACGGGTGCGGCGGCCTTCGACCTTGAAGCCGAACTTCTCATACAGGTGGATGCCCTTTGCATTCTCGACGTAAACAAATAGCTCGATACGTGTGATGCCGGTAGCCCCGGCCCAATCTATAGCGCGTTGCATCAACTGGTGGCCCAGTCCACGGTCGCGGTAGTCCTTGTGTAGCGAGATACCGAGCATCACTGCATGTTGCACAGCGCGCCGCTTGCCGCCGTGACAGGTCAGGATGCCCGCTATCCTCCCCTCGGCTTCCACGACCAGCATCAGGCAATTGGGCGTAGCCAGCATGTCCTGGATAAAAGCCTCTTCATCCTGCACAGGGAAGTCCCACTCGTCCGGGTAGGCAGGAATCAGGATGTCAGGTTCGGCGGTAATCTCGCGCAGGAAATCAAGGCACCCCGCAGCATCTGAGGTGCGAGCTTCACGTATCACAACTGAAGCGACGTCCAAGGGTTCAGGCCTCCACTAGTACGTACCCTACATGCCGCCCTATTATACATGCTGGGCCAACACGTGTCAGCACATATAGTGGGTCGGTATAGACACGGGAGCGGGAAAAGATTATTCACCGCAGAGACGCAGAGAGCGTAGAGGTTACGCAGAGTTGATGTGGGTTTGTGGAGGAAGCGGAGGCTTGCACCTATGTGCCATTACCAGGGATCAACCCACCCCCTGTCATCCTGAGCGCAGCGAAGGATCTCAAGAAGTTGGGGAGGGGTGCTGTTGAGCGTGAGGCACACTGGTGCGGAAGGTTCCAAATAGCGGTGGGCGTGGCATCTGAGATCCTTCGCAACGGCTCAGGATGACAAGGGGAATAGGGTACCACGCATCCTAATAGAGCCGCTAAACCCTTACCTTATCTCTGCGCACCCTCTGCGTCCCTTCGGTTTCGCTCAGGGCAGGCTCTCTGCGTCTCTGCGGTGCAAGTTGCCAGTGTCGTATCTGTGCGGTGTTACGACCCAAGACCTAGCTTCGTGGCTTCGGCATATTGGTCATGAAGTAGATGGCCGAAATCCCCGCTATGACATGCATGAGGAGCATGACGGCCACAGTCGAGGCGGTGGGCACCGGGAAGCCGGGCATGCTGCCTGTGAGAAGCATGAAGGGGTTGGAGAAGGATAGGACCAGCCCCACTATTGCTACTATCCGCCAGGTGCGCATAGGGTTGCGGCTGACCCGTGTCAGCACCGCCAGCACGACCGCGCCAACCAAAGTGAATGCCAGGGTCGAGGCGACGATTGAGACCGGCTGCAACACCCAGAAGTCGCCGGGCACCAGCCCCAACCCTACCGCCAGCAGCCACAACACAATGTTCGCCGCCGAACCGACCGCCACCGCCACCAGGGCCGCCTTGAATATATCCGCTATCGAGTATGTCTGCCTGTCGAGGGTCATATTTTGAGTTGCCATTTCACGTTCTCCTTGTTGTATATTGCTTAGTCGGCAAACTATAAGGTAATAAGAAGCCCTCACGAGTTTGCCTTCCGCGAGGGAGTGCCGGGATGTTATTGTGAGTTGAGGTTGTTCAGGACCTGCATCAGCAGACGGCGCAGCAAGGCCTTTTCCATGTCGGTGAGACCGGCGACAAATCGCTCTTCCAGTTGCTCCCAGGAGCGAGTCACGGGAAGCTCGGTTTGCCTGCCCTGTTCCGTCAGGTAGACCAGCGATACGCGAGCGTCTTCGGGGTCCGACCTCCGCGCGACCAACCCTGCCGCCTCCATCCGTTGCAGCATCTTGGTCACGGTTGGCGGCTCCACCCCAAGCGCCTCCACAAGCTGGGACTGCGGCATGCCCTCCTGGCAATAAAGCTGCATGAGGATCATTTCCTGGCCCACGTGCACGCCATGCTCGTTGAGGGCCACACCAGCGCATTGCCTGTGAGCCTTGCACACCTGCGCGAGCAGATACCCTACTTTGTCCTCGAACTGCTTCATCTCCCACCCAATATACTTAGCTGGCTAAATAATAGCGCGCTTTCTCTGGCTTGTCAATAGGTATGGCGCAAAGTGACACCAGAAGCCATCTCATAAATATCCGCCGCAACAACGGGCGACAAAGCCCCGCCGTTGTCATTTCGAACGCAGTGAGAAATCTCGCTCCTCAGCACCCAAAACCCATCTTGTCATTCTGAGTACCATGCTAATGAAGGAATGTCAGCCAACAGGGCACCATGCGTGTGAGAAGCCCCATGAAGCCACGTGTGGTGCCAGGCGACGCCCCACGATTGAAATCGGGGGCTACACACGTTGCAAAGTCCCTACGGGACTGCCTTCATGCATCAGGACCGCTTTCTAGAGAGTAGGTGGGTAGAGGAGAGTCCCCTTGTGGGACTTGGTAAAGTGTAGCCCCCGATTTCAATCGTGGGGCGTCGGCTGCCACCTGATGTGCCTGTATTAGCTGACATTCCTTCGTTAGCTAGGTACTGAGCGTAGCGAAGAATCTCGTCCTTCAGCAACAGAGTCCCATAGGAAAGCTGTAACATCCTGATAAGGGACGAGATTTCTCACTACGTTCGAAATGACAAGAGGCAGACTTTGGGTGCTCATCTCCTCATCCCTTTCTGTGAGATGACCTCTAGCCACAAAGAGGACAGAGAGGCTGACTTGACCACCGCAAGCGCCAGTCCTAAAATGGGTCTGGCAAGGCATGTGTACTGGCTCAGGCTAAGATGATAAGAAGGCCGGCACAGGAGGGCCCACAACATGAACAGCAACGCGGAACAGGATAGCCAACCACCGCACCGTGAGGCCCCGGCTACAGTGCTCTTCCTATGCACCCACAACAGCGCGCGGTCGCAACTGGCCGAGGCGACCTTGCGGCACCTGGCTGGCGACAGGGTGAGGGCTTACAGCGCGGGCAGCGAGCCAGGGCGCGTGCACCCTGAGGCTATCAGCACTCTAGAGAGCCTGGGCATCAGCACGGAGGGCCTCACATCAAAGCACCTGAAGGAGTTCCTGGGGCAAGACTTCGACTACATTGTGACCCTCTGCGACCAGGCGCGGGAGGCATGTCCCGTCTTTCCGGGCAAACCGGCACAACTCCACTGGAGCTACCCCGACCCATCAAGCATAAGGGACGAAACCGAGCGCCGTGAGACGTTCCGCCGCATCGCTAACGACCTCATCGAGCGCAATACGGGCCTGCTAGCTGACATAGAAAGTCACAGGCAAAATCACCACCCCGGTACTTGATACCCGGCTAGGCATTATCTGCAAGGTGTAGAAACAAGGAGCCAAAGGTGGACCTTGTCATTCTGAGCGCAGCGAAGAATCTCGCCCTACACCTAGATGTTACCCCTTTCTATTGCACCACAGCACCGTAGCACCATAGCACCCTTACAGCAGTGCTACACTGCAACAGTGAGGCAGTGAGGCAGTGTAGCACCACAGTACGTTGCTGGCAAAAGGAAAGGGGCTATTTGGGTGCTGGAGGACGAGATTCTTCGCTACGCTCAGAATGACAAAGGGGATAGTATCCCGCAGACGTAGCAGTTTGCACGTAGGCCCCAGTTGCTAGCGAGCTACCCCGTATTACCTGACCTGCGGCGGGCCTTGCCGGATTCGTTCTAGCACCGCCTCCATGCCGCCCGGCGCGGTCCACATGCTCTCTATCCACCAGGTGGCCCCGGCCTCGGACAGCGGCCCCAGGACCTCGGCTGCTTTGTCCGGATCGTCACCGGGCGTCAGACCTTCCACTACAATGTCGAATGGGCCGGTCCGGCCGTTGCCATCACGCGCCTCCTCGATGAACGACTTCAACGCCCTGATTTCCTGGGGCGAGGGCTGTACAAAAGAGCTGTCCTCGGTCACCGTACTGGCTACAACGCCATCCCAGCGCGCCGCCCTGCGCATCGTGGCTAGCTTCGGCCACGCCCCGACTACCCAGATGGGCACTCGTGGTTGTTGCACCGGGGTATAAAGCCAGTCGCTGCCCCAGTCCACCTTGTAGTGCTCGCCTTCGTACTTGAACGGCTTGCCACTCCAGAAGTGTGCCAGCAGGTCCAATCCCTCGTCGAGCAGTTGGGCGCGCACCTTGCGGTCGGTAGCCTCACCTACTCTGTCGAAGCCGGTGTCGATAGCCCCCAGCCCCGCCACTAGCAGAGCGCGGCCGTTGGTGAGCCTGTCGAGGGTCGCAAGCTCGCTCGCCAGCTTCCAGGGCCGCCTGCGGGACACCGGGGTAAGCAGCGTACCCAGCTTGACCCGGCTTGTGCGAGCGCCAATAGCCCCCAGCGACACCCAGGGATCGGTGCCGTAGACCATATCGGCTACGAACACAGCGTCCCACCCCGCCGCTTCGATTTCCACCGCGACCTCTACCAGCGTGCCCACGTCACCGCCGGGGATCACGAAACCGCAACGCATGAACTTTCACCTCCTTCACCCACTTTGTGAAACTATGTGCCGGAAACACCACGTTCTGCAACAATAGCACATCATACCTGACATCCTGTGTCAGCTAATATATACAACAGGGTGCGAGGAAAACTGCCTCGGCCAGGTTGCCTTTGCCGTGGGGCCGCGGTCCCAAATGCTGTAATGACTCTCTTGTCGTTCGCTCCCGCAAATATGCGACATCATGGCTTCATCTGTACTACTAACATGCGTAAACACCTGCGACCAGGGGGCTACAGCGCGCCGCCCCATTCCGACTGGTCCAATGTGGTTGAACAGAGGTCCGAATCGTGCTGGCAAGGCTGCCGTTCGTAATTAAACTCCAGCAACATGCGACGAGCCAACCAGGGAGGGCCTGCCTTTGACGGCGAACCGTGTCCCCGCGGACGAAATTCTTACCCCGCGTATCTCCAACGAATTACTTGCAAGAGCTTTCTGTTCCAGCCCGGTAGCGATGGCTATCACCCGGCTTAGCGACGGGAGGTTCCTGGAGGTCAACGACAACTTCCTGAGCTTCTACGGCTACTCCAGGGACGACGTTATCGGCGCGACCGCGCTGGAACTCGGCATGTGGGCAAACCCGGAGGAGAGGGCCGAAATGGTGCGCGCCGTCCAGGAACAAGGCTCTGTCCAACGAGAGGTAAAGTTCCTTACCAGTGCGGGGGAGATTCGCGTCAACCTCTTTTCGGCGCAACGAATCCACATCGAGGGCGAGGAGTTTCTGGTCACCGTAGTGACGGACCTCACCGACCGCAAGCGCACCGAGGAGTCGCTGAGACACCTTGCCACGCGGGACGAGCTTACCGGCCTGTACAACCGCCGCGAGATGGACTTCCTGCTCCAGGCCGAGCTGGCAAGGTCGCGGCGCTACCACCATTTCCTATCGGTGATGATAATCGACCTCGACCGCTTCAAAGCCGTAAACGACACCTACGGCCACCAGGTGGGCGACGAGGTGTTGCGCGAGGTGGCTCAGCTGGTGCAGGAGAACATACGCGCGGGTGACAGCGCGGCCCGCTACGGTGGCGAGGAGTTGGCCGTTATTTTGCCCGAAACCACCGCCAGCGGGGCGTTCAAGGTCGCGGAGCGCATCCGCCAGGCCGTAGCCGCACGTCCCTTCGCCAGGCCCCATGGCGGCACCCGGACCCTCCCCGTGCGCATGACCATCAGCACCGGGATAGGCTGCTTTCCGAGTGACGGCGACAGCCAGGACGCCCTCATCGTGGCGGCGGACCAGGCGCTCTACAATGCCAAGGACGAGGGCCGCAACCGCACCATCATGTACAATGGCAGCAAGTTCAGCACCCAGCCTCTCGGCAGCCACTCGGTAGAAGATTAGCGGCGCGCTTAGTACCCGGTGCAAACGTTCACCGGCCGCTTACCCGAGTTTACCCGGCTGTTCACTGCGTGAGGTAGGATGGGGTTATAGAGCTTACATTTGCCCAGGAAAGGACCCCTACCCATGACCAAACGCTTTTCCCGCCTCGCGATCCTGCTAACCGGCACATGCCTCATTCTACTGCTCGCGGCGTGCGGCACGGCTACCGAGACCCAGGCCCCGGTGACCGGCGACGTTGTGAAGACTGAATCAGGCAACCAGTACAGGGACGTGACCGCCGGCGAGTTGAAGGCCATGATGGACAAGAAGGACTTCTTCCTGGTGGACGTGCACGTGCCCAACGAAGGCAAGCTCCCACAGCTCGACGCCCGCATCCCCTACAACCAAATCGCGGACAACCTGGACAAGCTACCCGCTGAGAAGTCCGCCAAAATCGTGCTGACCTGCGAGGGTGGCGGCATGAGCACCGCCGCCGCGCAGACGCTGGCCGACCTTGGCTACAGCAACGTGCACAACCTCAAGGGCGGCTTTGTGTCCTGGCGGGACAAAGGCTACGAGCTCACGCCGGAACCTTAGCTTGCCGGGCGCTATCGGGCCGTCCCGCCACACAGGAGGAACTACATCCGTGGGAGGTTACATTTACGAGTACGACAAAGAGGGCCGCCTGGTGAACGTCTATCCCGCGGGCGAAAAGAGGGAACCCGACCCGGCGGCACCTCCTGTGTACCGGGGACTGGACGAGTTCCTGGCCGGGGAGGAAAGCGTGGCGACTAAAGAGCCGGAGAAGATAGGAGAGGCAGAGGGTGAAAAATGAAAGACAGAGATGCCGTCTAGACGGCATCTCTGTCCGCGGTATCACTCTGAGACAGGTCTACACTACTTGGACTATGCGCCCTGGTGGAACTGCTCATTCGGGATGCTGGCTTGCTCGTGCGTCTCCGTCTCGGTAGCTGCGAGGGTGCCACCGCTTCCGCCGTCCGAAGCGTTCATTTGTGGCGCACTCTTCTGCTGGCTCTGCTTGCTACCCTGGGACTGCTTGGCCGATTGTTGCTCTTGTTGCTCTTGTTGCTCTTGTCCGTTACCGCCCTGTGAGCCGCCCTGCGACTGCTGGGTCTGCTGGTCCTGCTGGTCCTGCGGCTGCCCATCTTGCCCCTGGCCGCTCTGCTGGTCTTGCTGCTCCTTGTAGGCAGTGGCGGGCTGCGCCATGACATCCTGGCGCTCCTGCTTTAGCTGGTCGACCTTCTGCTCCAGATCGTCTACTACCTGAGCCTGGCCGCTCGCCTTGTCGACGGTAGCCTCGGCCTCGACGGGGGCGCGCATCTCTTCCTTGCTGAACTCAACCTCGCCCTTATAGACGTTCTCCAGCATACTGTCGAGCATGCCCGCGTCGTAGGAGCGCTGCACCGCTTCGTGGGTGATGATGTCGCCCAGGTTGAGGATGACGTTGTCCTGGCGGTCGAGGATGACTTTGGTTACAGGGCGGCCGACCGCATCCTGGATGGTGGAGAGGCGCTGCTTGGTGCGCTCTTCGTCGACCTTCTTGCCCGAGGCGTCGGTTATCTGGGAAATCTTGGCGGTGAAGGTGTGCCACCAGTCCTGGGCTGTATCGGCGGCCTGGCCGGCTACCTGGCCCACATTGTCGCCCGCCTGCTGGAGGGTCGCGCCTGCCTGGGCACCCGCCGCCTGCGCCTGGCCGACACCTGCCGCCGCGTAAAGCTCGGCCTGCTTGTCTTCCTGTTGCGCCTGCTGGAGGTGCTCCTGCCGGATGCGCTGTCCCGTAGCTACGATAATCCTGCCTGTGTTGGTCTCGACCGTTTGCGCGGCACGCTTACCGATCACAGCCTGTTCGGGACTCTGGGTAGCAGCAGAAGCGGCCTCGCGCACGTTGCCCGCGACCTCACCGGCCTTGTCTTTGGCCTGAGTAGCCGCGCTGCCGAGCTTGTCGCCCGCTTGCTGGACCGCACCCTGAATGCCACCAACCTGCGCGTCGAGAGCATCCCCCGCGTCGGGGCGGATCAGGATCACGTCGGGACCGATGTTCACAATGTCCTCGAGGGGCAGGTAGGAAGTGCCGGACTTTACGTTCTCGATTAGGCCGCCGGACACCTCGTAGCCGACCACCCGGCCACCCTGCTCGCTGAAGAATACGTCGGTTATCTTACCGTAATCCTCACCCGTTTCGGTGAAGACCTTCTTGTCGAGGAGCTTGTCGTTGCGGGCTAGTATTTCGTCGGCCTCAGGGTAGTTGTCCACCGCGATAATGCCCTTCAAATCGGTCATTACCACGGCGTCCTTACCGAAGCTAGTTACGAACTCGAACGGAACTACCTTGGGGCTACTTAGTAGCCCGCCTTCCTCCACCAGCAATGCCACTACGCGGTCGTTGTTCATGCCGATAAGCAGGTCCTTCACAGAGCCTACTTTTGCCCCTTCGTTGTAGCTTAAAATGCCCTGCCCGATTACAGATTTACCTTTTCTCATGGTTTTGCCTCCTGTGCTTATCTTTAGTGCAACATAACGCAATGCTAGCGCGGTTGCAGGAATAGGAACCAGATTACGAGCGCGATGAGCAGTAAGACCACCACTCCAATAACAATCATCATCAGGCCATTGTTGCCGCCACCCTGTACTCTCATATGACCTCCACAGCACGCTAAATATACGCGCGAAAATAGTTTCTCGCCCTACCCAGTTGTAGGGAAGCAATGTCTGTGCCAGTTGAGGTAAGTTGTCGTTACGGAATGGAAGAATAGCGGGTTGCCGGTGGTAGAGAGAAGGAGTTAAAGGGGAATGTGGTGATGGAGCGTTGGGGGCAGGCAGATAAGTGAAAGGAGGGTGCTGGCAATAAGCGTGGGTGACAAGGTGGGGTTACATTTACGAGTACGACAAAGAGGGCCGTATGGTGAACGTCTATCCCGCGGGCGAAAAGAGGGAACCCGACCCGGCGGTACCCCCTATTTATGTGGACTGGACGAGTTCCTGGCCGGGGAGGAAAGCGTGGCGACTAAAGAGCCGGAGAAGGTAGGTGACGCAGAAGCAGCGGCGGATGATGAGAAATGAAAGTAGTAGTTCGCATATAGACTGGACCTGAGCGACCCCATGAAAACAAAGAGCCTGTCCCAGCACCATTGTGGGCAGGCTTTATGAATGCTCAATGTGGTAGAATGACTTTATGCGAAAGATTATTGTGCTATCCTTTATTACGCTCGATGGCGTCATGCAGGCGCCCGGTGGACCCACTGAAGACCCCAGCGGTGACTTTACCTATGGTGGGTGGTCGGTCCCGTATTTTGACGAATTCCTTGGCGAGGAAATGACCGAGCAGATGAGCAGCCCATTTGATCTATTGCTCGGGAGGAAAACGTTTGAGATATTTGCAGCATACTGGCCTCAAGAAGAGGGCGGGGAGAACCCGATAAACGAGGCAACAAAGTATGTGGCTTCGCATACGCTTACCAGCCATGAGTGGGGTAAGTCGATCTTTTTGAATGGTGACGTTGCCGAGGAAATAAAAAAGCTCAAGCAACAAGAGGGACCCGACCTGCAGGTGCATGGCAGTGGCAATCTCATTCAGACATTGTTGCAGCATGATCTGGTTGATGAATTCTGGCTCAAAATATTCCCTGTGGTACTCGGTATGGGCAAACGCTTGTTTGATAAAGGTACTATTCCTGCCTCTCATACGCTGGTTGAAGCTAAGTCTTCACCAAGTGGGGTGATAATTGCTACATTCAAACGTGCGGGGGAAGTCAAAACAGGCTCATTCTGACAGCACCGGGTAATATGAGAGGACCCCATGTATTACCCTCCTGTGGAGGATATTCTTTGAGCGCGTTGATAACGCCCTGGGCAATAGTGAGGTCCGACCTGTAACCCGGCAAGATGTAGTTCCCTGTTGCTTCCAGGCTTCCGGAGGCAGTCGTACTCTCTCCAATGTAATGTCACCAGCGCAACCTACAGGTAGCGTTACGTTCTAATCATGTAGCCTGGGCGCGGGTCCGTGGGATTGAACCCCCATGTTAAACTCTTCCGCCCATATCCTACTATCGTCCACCCTACGAGTTGTGCCCCCCAGACAACAACCCGACTGCGACCAATATCCGCGATCTCGGTCGCGTCTACCCCTACCTACTCACAGGTGGATTCGTGCCGTCCTGGTATTGTGGGCCTCTTGCTTGCTGCTCCTTGCCTCGTTCGCCCTCACCGGCAGGTCCTACGCGGATGATGCTACCCCGCCTCTCCCCACGGAGACACTAGCCGTTCCGACCCTGGAATGGCTAGGGACGGAACCGCCAGCAACCGAACCGCCGTCTGCACCGCCCACCGACACAGCACTGCCACCTAGCACGGAAACCGCGACCGTACCTATAGAGTCACCCAGCCCTGCGCAGGTCCCTACGGAGGTGCCCACTCAGCTAGCACCCTCCGCCACGCCGGTGCCGAGGAGTTATCCCAGCACTCCTCTGCCTGGTCTGGTCCCCTCTACCATCGAACCCGTGCCCACGGAGCCTGGGGCCGGGCCTGGCGACGGAGACCCTGCTGCGACGCCAACCGGTGAACCTGCCCTTTACACCGCTACATTGACCGGCACTCCCACGCCGTCCCAGACCAGCACGGCTACAGGCACGGCTACCATTACTTCCACGCCCACCATGACTCCCACTGCCACACCCGACTGGTTACCTCCCGGTCCTGAGTGTAAGCCTGTGCCCGGCGAGGTCATCGTGCAACTGCCGGTACCCTACGTGCACCAGGTACTCGATATCGGAGGTGCCGACGGTAACTGGGCCTGTGGTCCCACCAGCCTGGTGATGGTGCTGGCTTACTACGGCAAGCTCGATGTGTGGTCGGACTACATGGCTCAGCAAGGCACAGTCACGACTACGGCTACGATCCTACCTACAGTCACCCGGATACCTGGCAGTTCGTCCCAGGTAACACCCGCCAGGGTGACCGGCACCAGGGTCGCCACCCCCGGTACTATAGTGGGTGGCCGCAACTTCGCGCCCTACGTCACCAGCGAATACTCAAATAATGGCTACACGTATGATGCCCTGGCACGAGACCCACAGGGCGACCCCGTAGCCGGCCTGTATGGAGCGATCTGTGCAACAGGTTTCGCGGATTGGACGAGGATGGCTACCGTACTCCGGCAGCACGGATTGCAAAGCAGGTACATAGGCGCAAACTGGGACGCGGTGGCGGGGGCGCTCGACCGCGGCCACCCTGTGGTACTTGGTAACGACCTTACGGCTTCGGGGCATGTGCTCGTAGCTACAGGGTACACCAGGAACGGTCACCTGCTCGTCAACGACCCTTACGGTAACCGCTTCGCCCCAGGCTATGGCAGCACGAACGGGCAAGGTTTGCTCTACCCCTGGGACTGCGCCAGGGTAAGGACCGCCCTGGAAGTGATAGGCGAGTACCCTCCCCCTCCGCGTGCGAGCGCGACCGGCACACAGACGGCAACCACGACCGCAGTACCTCCGGCACCCCAACCGCCAACCCCGGACCCCGCCTCCCAGGCAGAACAGGCCCCCCTTCGGGATTCCGCGGCTCCCAGGCAGCCAACGTCACAGAGTGTGCGGCATGAAGACACGGGCAGTGACTCCTTCGGTGGAACTGCGAGTGGCACCACCTCCTCCAGGCAGTCGCACAGTGCGGCGAAGACGACAATCCCTGCGTCCGGCGATACGCGCCTGGGGGGGAACTCACAAGCGACCGAGCAGGAAACGAACGCGATCCACAGTGCTGTGGGGAATGCCGACGCGCAAACCAGCACGTGGCTATTGAGCTTTGAGTGGGGGCTACTCTCAACGCTGTGTGCCGTGCTCGCGCTGGTGGGCGCGGTTAGCTGCCGGCGGTTCTGGTTCCCCACTGTCATCTACGTTACAGCGCCGGACACCCCCACGCCCGCTGAGCCGGTCCACGACCCAGCAGAGGTGCCAGGCACGGGTGAGGCGAGCGGTCGCCAGGACTGAGACCCAGAAAGCGTTTCGCAAACATCGCGCGGGCAGCTCTTTGCCTGCTATGCCGTAGTCTCCGGGATGCGCAACCAGGCTGTGGCTGTGCAAGTCCTCTTAGAGGTCCATAGGCCAGAGATCAGCTAGCAAATCGCCCGACAACCGCCAACAAATCATCCACGTCGAAGGGCTTGGCAATGTAAGCCTGTGCCTGGATGCTGGCTACCCAACTCTTGAGGTCGCTTGCTGCGGTCATGGCAACGATGGGAACGTGTGCGTGTGAAACTTTCATCGTATCCGCAAACGCATCCCCATCCAGGTCAGGCATTCGCATGTCCAGGAGCACTAAAGCGGGATGTATACCGGATAATTTCAGAAGCCCGTCGTACCCACCCGTTGCACTCACCACCTCGTAACCGGCACCTTCTAAAACTTCGCAGACTATCTCGCGAATGAGGGCATCATCTTCAACTACCAAAATTGGGCCGCCCGGCTGAGGCTCACAAGCCCTGCGGTCTGGTTGTGGCGGAGACTCCTGATGCTGAATCGTCTGTACCGCTGGCATAGTATACATGGCTGCTTCGACCTACTCCCTACTATCTGCTCTCAACTGTGAGACGAAACCTACGCGGAAGATGGAACGCGTTCCTGGTCCTACTTTCCAGTTACGATGCACACTACCCGCTACCCACGCCCGGTGCCTTGCCGCTGCTGGCTTGCCAATGGTGAGCCGGTAGATGTTCCCAGTCAGGTGCATACGAATAGTATAAGTTTGTCGAGGCCGTACGGATATCCACCAGGGGTATGATGGTCATACAGATAGAGGTACTACGCATGGCAAGAGTACCCTCAACACTCACCAGTAGAAATGTTGTTATTTTGCTCTTTCTCATGCTGGTAGGTGGTCCCGAACGAATAAAGAGCTAACCCTCTCCACCACGGGAATCCAGGCTCTACGTGCAGGAGCAAATACGAGGGCAACGAGTCCGGCAGAACGCAAATAGAGCATATGGCGCAGGTTGAATGCGCTTGCTCTGAGGGACTGGAGGAAAGCATTGTGTACCGCGTAGAAGCCATCACACAAAAAGCAGCCCGATCACTGGCGACAAAGTCTGCCCTTGTCATTCTGAACGCAGTGAAGAATCTCGTCCTTCAGCACCCAAATACCACCTTTCCTTCAGCAACAGAGTCCCAAACGAAAGTGGAACCATCCCGGTAGAGGACGAGATTCTTCGCTACGCTCAGAATGACAAAGGCGGGGCTTTGGGTGCTCATCCCCTCATCCCTTTTTGCGATTGGGCTTCTATTGAACCTGGGGCGCTGCATCTGGGGGCACTGTATTGGCGCTGCCCGAACACCTGGGCATTCCTGTGACGCTGCTTGAAGAGCACAACGGTTTCGCGCGCGACTTCAGAGTTGATAAGGCCGTGTATAAGCAGTTGCACTTCTTGACTCAGCAGAACATCAGTGCTATAATCCGGCCATTCGCGGCATCCCCCGCGAGGCATCACTTTCTACAGGGGGCAAAAATTTATGGCAAGTAGCGGCAACGGGAACACCGGCAATGAGAGCAGTGGGGGCAACGGTAAAGCATCTGCTGTGACTGTGCTGGTCGGCACGGCGAAAGGTGCGTTCTTCTTTCATTCCGACGGAGCTAGACAGAACTGGGAGATGACAGGACCTCACCTCGACGGCTGGGAGATTTACAGCCTGTGCGGTGTGAATGGGGATGGCCGGGGTGGCGACCGCATATATGCTGGCACCTCGCACTTCGTGTATGGCCCCACCATCCGGGTAAGTGATGACATGGGCGCTAACTGGACGCAAGTCGAGACCGGGCCGCGCTATAGCCAGGAGAGCGGCTTCAAGCTCAACCGTATCTGGCAGATTGTGCCGGGGCACACGGACCACCCAGGCACCCTCTACGCGGGCGTGGACGAGGCCGGGCTGTTTGCCAGCCGCGATGGTGGTATAACATGGGACGAGGTAACGGGCCTTACAGGACATCCCTCCAGGGAAGATTGGGGGCCGGGCAACGGCGGTCTTTGCCTGCACACCATCCTGGTTGACCCCGACAACGCCCGGCGCATGTGGGTAGGTATCTCGGCGGTGGGCGTGTTCCGCACCCAGGATGGCGGCGAAACCTGGCAGATCTGCAACAACGGGCTGCCACAGGTGGCGACGGGCATACGCAACCATGACGTGGGACGGTGCGTGCACAAGCTGGTCCTCGACCCGAGCGACTCAAATACGCTCTACTGCCAGTTTCATGGCGGGGTGTTCAAATCGACCGATGCCGCCGACTCGTGGCAACCTATCGAGAACGGCCTACCCGGTAACTTCGGCTTCCCGATGGGCATCACCGGGCGCGGCGACCTCTTTGTGATCCCACTTGAGAGTGACATGCAACGGCACATGAAAGATGGACGGCTGCGCGTATATCGCTCGCAGGACCGCGGGGAGAACTGGGAACTCACCGAGCATGGCCTGCCCGAGCAGCCGCACTATGTGGGTGTGCTTCGCGACGCGCTGGCGGTGGATAGCATGGAGCCTGCGGGCGTATACTTCGGCACGAGCATGGGCGAACTCTTCTACTCTGCCGATGCGGGGGAGAACTGGAGCCGTCTGCCCGGCCAGTTCCCGCGTATCACTTTTATCAAAGCCTGGGTACGCTAGACACCTAAGATGTCAAGCCGTCTAAGATGCCCTGGATGATTGAGCGGCCTCAGACGGTCAACAGGAGCAACATGCAGGAGAGAGCAACCGCAAGCATCCACGTCCGCGTCCCCACGATACTGAGCGACTGCATCGGGGGCCGCAACACCACCGATATTGAAGCGAGCACCCTTGCCGAGGCGCTTGATAAGCTATGCGAGACTTACCCGTTGCTGCGCGTGCACCTGTACGACGAGACTTCGCAGTTGCGCCCGCACGTGCTCATCTTCTACAACGAAGAAAGCACCCGTTGGCTCCAGCACCTCGACGTGCCTCTACAGCCGGGAGATCGCCTCGAAATCCTACAAGCTGTGTCCGGCGGCTAACAGGGAGTTGTCCGAGTGTAGTACATCCAGGAGTCGCACTGAGTACCTTTGCCCTATGTGCGTGTGTTATGGACTAGTCTAAGATAGAGACAGCAGAAGTGTGCGGCACCACGACAAATTTTCTCCTCCTGATTCAAGGCCCCTTTTGGGGCCTTTTCTTTACCCGTACAACCATAGTACCTCTGGCCTGAGGCAGCACACCACGGGGTACTATTCACAGCCACCAACCACGAGGCTATAATTTACCTGGGTGCACATCATCTAGCCCATCAATCTAGAACGGCACAGGAATTATCATGTCCCACGCTCAAATAGACACAGACGTCTCCTTATTGGAGACCTACCTGGAGGACAGCCCCGTCCTCTACCGCAACTACATCAATCATCTTGTGGAGGATATGCTGCGCCGGTGTGGAGGGTATGATCTCGTCACCGAGCTGGTGTATGCAGCCCTCGATTACACTGAGGCGCGCTGCCGCCTGGAAGCCACCACCGATAACCTGGCACGCTACCATGACCCCGGAGCACCGGATATGGATGCGCTCACAAGTGCCCTGTTGCAAAACAAAGATGCTGCATGGCGACGCTACTCTACAGCCCTCGCGCACTACAAGACCCGCCAGCGTAATCGCACCCGCCCTCTTCAAGCCCCCGCGCTGAACTGGTAGACTAACCAGGTTGTGCGTGCGTAATGCCGCCCGCGCGGCCCCTGACCGGCACGAAACTAAAGGTGCTACCCACGCCCTCCGTAGACTCTTCCCACATGCGGCCGCCGCGCGGTACGTCCTTGCCGAAAATGTGGGCATGACCGGCGTTAGGACGGATGAGGTCCATCAGCACGCGTATCGTGGTGGTCTTGCCTGCGCCGTTGGGGCCGAGGAAGCCAAGCACCTCCCCTTCATAGACCGTGATATCCAGTTCCTCGATGCATGAGAACTGCCATAGAACTTGGTCAGCCGCTCCGCCACGATAGCAGGCGATTAGGAAGAACTTGCGTAACTCATCCTCTTACCCTCCATTACTCTCTTTCTCACCCGTTTATATGCCGAACCTTCCTTCATGCCGCTTCTGAGCAAGCCACCTGAATGACCAAGCTGCCCCTCCAAGCGTCTGCGTACCGGGTACCGCGCAGGTGGCTCGTCGTAACTTACGTTGCATGGGCACTTACCCGGTCTGGTGTATCCAAACGGCCCGTGACCACAAGCGGCATCACCCCTGTTTCTGCCGAAGATGAACGGAGATAAACGAGGATGAAACGTTTCTTATCTCTGTTAATCCCCATTCATCGTGGGTGAACTCGTCTTTCGTCTCGTTCGTTTTTCAAACATATAATTACTTTCCAACAATAGCAAGAAAAGTCAAGAAGCGCCTCTGTGTTTGTTGTATAGTTTGAGCCAAGAGGCAGATTGGTCTTCAAGACCAATCAAAAATACGAGCAGGCGCTGCTCTCGACCCTTCTGTACATCCAGACTCACCTCGAACAGGACTTAAGTCTGGGTGTGCTGGCAGAACGTGTCGGGTTTTCCGCTTTTCACTTTCACCGCATATTTCGCGAGACCATCGGTGAAGCCGTGAAGGAATATATCCGCCGTCTGCGGATCGAAAGAGGCGCATATCGCCTGAAGGTCAGCGAACAGACGGTCCTGCAAATTGCGCTCGATGCCGGGTTCAAGACGCATGAATCCTTCACACGCGCATTCAAGAGGCAATTTGGCATTACGCCGAGTGAGTTCCGCAGTAATTTCCTCCGCATATCGCGCGAACACAAAAAACATGTGCAGCCCAAATATATCTCTGATTACAACATGCAGGGTGAATCGGGTTTGCTCCCGAACCGTTCCACCTCCGCGCAAGTCCGGGTGGAACAGGTGCGCCCAATCATCGTCGCTTTTGTCCGTCATGTCGGCCCGTATGACAAGCTGCTGGAAAAAGGCTCTCCCATGTCCCCGCTCTGGGATGAGTTATTCCACTGGGGGAATGAAAACAAATTGATCGACGCCGCTTCGTTGCTAATCGGCCTGCCCCAGGACGACCCGTCGGTCACACCTCCTGAAAAGCAACGCTTTGATGTGTGCGTACAGATCCCCGAATTCCGCAACCCCTCGGGCCACATTGGCTGCCAGACGATTTCGGCGGGGACCTTTGGGGTGGGCAGGCATTACGGTTCTTTCGATAACCTGGCAGAGACGTACATGCACGTGTATGACTCGCTGGTCACGACGGGCAAATACCGGCTCCGAGAACAAATACCTTTCGAGGTCTACAGTCATTCGCATGTCAAGGACGACATCCGAATCCATTTTACGGACGTCTATCTGGCTATCGAGCCGGCCGACACGGAAAAACAAACCAAAGAACGGTAACTTTATCGAGGAGACTAAAATGTCTGGATTTCAAAAGAGTGAGTGGATCGCCTGCACCCCAGAGCGCGTTTTCGAGTTTATTACTGACTCGAAGAACGCCCCCAAAATTGTCCCCTCGGTAAAAAGCTCGGTCAAGCTGACGGAAGGGGCTACGAAGGTGGGCACCCGCTACCGCGAGACCCGCTTGATGGGCGGCAAAGAACAGCAGGCCGAGTTGGAAGTGAGCGAATACGCCGAGCCTAAGCTATACGCCATGCGAAACGTGACTGATGGGGTCGAGACGGTCTACCGGTACAAACTACACCCTGAAAGGGACGGCACGCGCATTGACCTGGTTTGCAAAATCAAAGCCGCGGGGATCAAGAAGCTAATGCTTCCCCTGGTTGCACTCATTTTGAAGAAGGAGGACGGAGCGCATTTGCAAAGGTTGAAGCAGGTCCTGGAAGAACAGACTGTATAAGAAGGCTGGAGAGTTTACCGGTACGCCGGGTGCCCCACATGCCCCACATGCCCCACATGCCCCACATGCTTGGGGCACTTTCTTATAGGCAGACCCATCCTTTCAGGCGGGCTATTCATATCTTGCATCCCCTTGGGTTTGCGAAAGGTATAATCGCCTTGTTACATGCGACTCCCGGTGGGCAGACAAAGACGAAGGCCGCCCTGGCTGCTTAGTGCTAGGGCGGTCTTCGTCTTTGCAGGTGCCGAGTTGTATTACGCGGTTGTCTTACGCCCGGTTGGTGGCGAGTGAGCCTAGCCGCACGGCCTGGGTTTCACGCTTCGGTGCGAAGAACAGTTCGAAGACGAGGGCGGCGGTGACCAGGAGCGTGGCGGCTATCAGGCCAAGAGCCAGGTACAGTGCGATGTCGCCCATCACCGAGAATGCCCATGCCTGGTTCAAGATCGACCTGAGCGTCTCGCCGCGGAAGGCTGTCTGCACCATCGCATCCTTCTTGGCCTTCAACTCGGGGTCCTTCTCGACGCGAGCCTCGCTGGACAGCACGGAATAAGGCTTGCCGTTGTCGATGTCGCGGACGTGAACTCCAAGGTATGCCTCGGCGAATACATGAGCCTGGTTGCCACTCATGACCGGCTGGCCCTGATAGTTGCGCAGGTCAGCGATGTAGCCTTGCAGATCAGGGTACTTGGCGTTGATCTCTGCTATGGTAGGCTCTACGTCCTTAGGGAAGGAGATCTGCTGAGGGGCAAGCTGACCCTTGATCTGGCTGTTAGTGAAATTGTTCGCGAAAAACATGGCCCCTGCGCCAAAGCCCAAAACTACTATCATCAATACTTGAAGGCTGATGATGCGCCAACGAAGATCTCGTGTCATTGTTTTATTCTCCTCTGTGTTGCATTGCCTGGTTTCGATTGACAACTCGCCGCACGCAATAAGCATTAGCTTTGTGTGGCCTGTGCAGAACAGTGAAACTGTGAAGGTGATTTGCTTCGCGTCGTTTGGCGTCACTGTTCTGTCCGGCAATATCAATTTACGGCAGGGGGGTTGTAGGGGCGGTATATGCGGGTGAATATCAGGTGAATATTTGCCGGGGTGTCCGGGGCAGGCAAGCGGCGTGCGCCTGGATGAACTTCTCAAGCATTGTAGGTACTAAACTGATTGTGGCGGCTTCCGACCTATAGCCTTCCGCCTCAATGGGCCCTGGCACTACGGGCAGAAATTATGGGAACCTCGCACATTTATGAAGCGGTGGCAGCTCGGGCAGCGGTCCAGGTAGAAGAAAAGACCCGATGACACAGCCGCTATCAAGAGTAGCGGGTATTTACCATGTCGCGGGCTACCTGTCTAGCGCCTCACAGAGCCTGTGCCGTAATGCAGTGTATGCTGCACGGTATGTCGAGGCGGTCTTGAATCCAGTGCTTAGTGCAAATACTGCTTGACGCGTTCAGCACACAGTGGGATAATGCGGGCACGAGTACAGATACCTGTAGCTATGACGCAGGTATCTGTACTCGTGTCGAGCCTTGGATATATTACAAATTAGCGCCGCGGAAGCACACTGCGGGGAGATCTACCCATTGGCGGACTGGCGAAACTACTATCTACTTGCACCGGAGGGTTACAGATGAAACGGTTTATTACTATTCTGCTGTCGCTCGCTCTGTTCCTCGCGTGCTTGTCAGGTTGTGGAGGTGTCGAGGCCACGCCGTCACCGATGGCGGCGTCCACGCCACCAATAGCGGCACCGGTCGTCAACAATGATTCGGCTGCATCGCATCCGTCGCTCGTTGGTAAGTGGGCATACTCAGGTCAAACTTCGTCACGAGACACCACCAGCAACTACCCGTTAGGCCTTATGAAGTATGGTGACACAGTGGAATTCAAAGAGACGGGGACCATGGTAATAGTGCAGGGAGGTGGTGATCCCCTGCTCTCTCATTGGCGGTGGTTTGGTCAGGATAGCGTCGAGGTCGATTACAGCCCCGCCATATACGCTAGTCCCAAATTCATATATACAATTACGATGAGCGATGATGGGAGTCGCATGAATCTCACTTCAGAAGGAGGCGCACTTCTGGCCTTCGACAGGGGTAGTGTAGCGAAGGGAGCTAATGGGCAGCTTAGGCTCTCAGTATCTATCTCAATCACTGGAGTTGAGAACCCTCCTGCCCAGAACCAGGAGGCAACTTTTCAGGATGAGTTGAGACCGAGCGCCCAACAGAAGTCCGGCGAGTGGGGCGACTCCGACTCGAACGTTCCAACATTCAAGGTGCACGCGTTCGCATCATCAACGGAAGTTACGCCAGGGCAGAAGATTCGCGTGTGGGGGAGCGGGTTGCGCCCCAACACGTCTGGGGAAGTACTGTGGCAAAATGCCGGGACCAACGCGACCCTGCAATCCATCGGCACCTTTACCACAGATGAAGCAGGTGCTTTTTCGTTGCAGACCAGCGTGCCTTCGGACCCGGACTTTGTTATCAACTCATTTGGCTTCCCAAACAACCTAATACTGGTTCAGGTGTGGTGTGCTGACTCTTTGGGGTGCTCGCGCTAGCCTTCTCAGGGACCTCAGCCTATTCTTTGGCGTTCACCCCATAGATAGTGTAGACCAGCACGGAGGGGTGGTCCCTAGGCTAGCATTTCGGCACCGGAACCCTCGGCATTCGTTCCCCGCACCTGCCATGTGACGTGAGGCAGTTTCCCACGCTTACCGAATTATAGCTCAGAATAACTTCGCGACAGAAGAGGAGCAACGGTCCAAGCACGCCCTCTATAGCCATGGCTCATCTGAAGATTGCTGCCATTCACAAACTGCATAAGAGCTGGGGGTAATACTTCAGTTTATAAGAAAAGAGGTCCACAATTTCATGTGGACCTCTTTTCACTTTACCCTCAATTATTGTGGTAAGTACACCCTCAAGTATTATGGTACCAGCCTCAATAACTGTGGTAATTTACATCCCCTTAGATATCCAAGTTCCTCACGTTCTTAGCGTGCGTTTGGATGAACTTCTTCCTGGGGGCGACCTGGTTGCCCATCAGCATGTCGAACGTCTCGTCGGTCAGTATCGTCATGATGCAGGACCATTTGCATGTGCGGAAGTAAGCATAGCATGCATCGCAGCCTTCAGGGGTGGTAGATCGCGTTCTATCACCTGCCAGAGGATTTCCCTATCCGTATCAAGATAGTCATGCACCAGAACATTACGAAATCCAGCAATCTCGCGCCAGTCGATCTCAGGGTGTGCCATCTTTGCACCATCAGACAGACGTTGGGTAGATTCGGCCATCACTTGCAAGTTGCGAGCAACGGCATCTTGAATCAAAGAGGAAGACATGAACTCGGCCTTGCCACCGGCCACGTAGGACTCTACACGCTCTATGCACTCACTGATATGTATCAGGTAGAGCTTATCGTCCCTCACAGCGGCACTGCCTCACGCAGAACTTTGTCCTTGATGTACCAGTGAAGACTGTCGTCGGTTACTACATCCACCGAACGGCCTAATAGATCCTCCAGGTCGAGCAGCAAACCACTCAGGTCAAGGAGACTCCGTCCAGGCTCCATCTCCACCAATATATCTATATCGCTGTCTGTGTTTGCTTCGCCGCGCGCTACCGAACCAAAAAGGCGCACATTACGTGCGCCATGTTGGGTGGCTATCGCTAGGATTTCCTCTCGTAGTGAATCTACCCGCTCGCGAATGTCCATAGTTGCGGCCCCACTTAGATGTCGAGGTTCCTCACGTTCTTAGCGTGCGTTTGGATGAACTTCTTCCTGGGGGCGACCTGGTTGCCCATCAGCATGTCGAACGTCTCGTCGGCTACCATCGCGTCCTCGACCGTCACCTGTAGCAGCGTGCGCGTGTCGGGGTTCATCGTGGTGTCCCATAGCTGCTCCGGGTTCATCTCGCCGAGACCCTTGTACCGCTGGATCGCAGGCTTCTCCTTGCCGATCTGCTTCAACGCTACCTTCAACTGCTCGTCGTCGTAGGCCCAGATGGCGTTCTTGCCGTTGGCTACCCTGTACAGGGGCGGCTGCGCGATGTACAGGTACCCGCCGTTGATAAGGTGCGGCATATGGCGGAAGAAGAAGGTCAGTAGCAGCGTGCGGATGTGGCTGCCGTCCACGTCGGCGTCGGTCATGATGATGATGCGGTGGTAGCGCAGCTTGGAGGTGTCCCACACGTCCGCGATACCGGCACCCAGCGCCGTGATGAGGGCCTTGATCTCCTCGTTGCCCAGCATCTTGTCCAGGCGGGCCTTCTCCACGTTGAGGATCTTACCCCTCAGCGGCAGCACAGCCTGTCCTCGCCGGTCGCGCCCCTGCTTGGCCGAGCCACCCGCCGAGTCGCCCTCGACGATGTACAGCTCGCTCTTGGCCGGGTCGCGCTCCGAGCAGTCGGCCAGCTTGCCAGGCAGCGTGCTCGACTCGCCTGCGTTCTTGCGCACCACGTCGCGGGCCTTGCGGGCGGCGTCGCGGGCGCGGGCGGCGGTCAGCGACTTCTCGATGATGCGGCGAGCATCCGAAGGGTTCTCCTCCAGGTACTGCATCAGCCCCTCGGCCACCGACTGCTCCACCACGTTCTTGATGTCGGCATTGTTCAGCTTGCCCTTGGTCTGCCCCTCGAACTGCGGGTTGCTAAGGCGCACCGACACGATAGCCACCAGGCCCTCGCGCACGTCCTCACCCGTCAGGTTGGCGTCGCTCTCCTTGAGCACGTTGGCCTTGCGGGCGTAGTCGTTCAGCGTCCTCGTGAGCGCGCCGCGGAAGCCGGTAAGGTGTGCGCCGCCGTCCACCGTGTGGATGTTGTTGGCGAACGAGAAGACCGACTCGGAGAAGCTGTCGTTGTACTGCAACGCGATCTCGGCGTAAGAGGTGCCCACCTTGCGCTCGATGTATATCGGCTGCGCGTGTACCGTCTTGCGGTTCTTGTTGAGGTGGCGTACGAAGCTCATCACGCCGCCCTCGAAGTAGAAGGTCATCTCCCGGTCGCGGCCCTCTCGCTCGTCGCGGAAGGTGACCATCATGCCCTTGTTCAGGTAGCACATCTCGCGGAATCGCTGCGCCAATATGTCGTAGTCGTACTCAACCGTGTCGAAGATGGTGGGGTCGGCCCTGAATATGGTGAGCGTGCCGGTCTCGTCGCTCTTGCCGACCACTTTGACCGGGGCCTTGGCCTTGCCGCGCTCGTACTCCTGCATGTGCACCTTGCCGCCGCGGCGCACTTCCACGCGGCACCACTCGGACAGGGCGTTCACCACGGAGGCACCCACGCCATGCAAACCGCCCGACTGCACGTATGCGCCGCTGTCGAACTTGCCACCGGCGTGCAGCGTGGTCATTACCACTTCCAGCGCCGATACCTTGACCTTGGCGTGCAGCTCCACGGGGATGCCACGGGCGTAGTCGCGCACCGATACGCTGTTGTCTTTGCCAATCGTTATATTGATGCGGTTGCCGTGCCCCTGCATGTGCTCGTCAACCGAGTTGTCAACAATCTCATATACGAGGTGGTGCAGACCATGTATGTCGGTACCACCGATGTACATACCGGGGCGCTTACGAACGGGTTCCAGCCCCTCCAACACCTCGATACTTCGGGCATCATAATTCTGTGTAACCAACTCTAAATTACCTCCAAAAACGCGCGTTATCCACAATCTCAAGGCTAAATTCCGCTACCAGTAATTATACCACATTGTGCATGGTTTTGCACTTGTTTGTAGCACGGAAGTTCTGAAACGTGAAACGTGAAACGTGATGCGGTGAGGGTTGGAAGTGGCGCGGGGATGGGGTTGCGCTGCGGCTTCTAAAGGGTTTCTGTCATAAGGCAACAGAAAGGGGGAGGAGCGGGCCACATGGTTCCGCTCCTCCCCTTTCCACTTGTGTGCAGCTTTGCGGTAGTCTTGCACCTGCGGCTTGCTTTCTTAGTCGCCTTCGGTGCCTGGTTGTGCCTGGTGGTCCTTTACAGCTTTGTCTTTGATCGCCCGTATCATCGAGGCGATGTACTCCAAAGCACCGGGGTCGTGGGCGGCAATCGCCAGGAGATCGGCCTGGATTTCGGTGAGTAGCGGATACTCAGTGCTTGCGCCGGACGTGCCTGCGCGCTCACCTTCCCCAGCCTGGTAATCAACGCGCCCCTCTGACAGGACGTTGCCCACAGCGACGCCACTGCCAGTCTCCCCTCGCCCCACCAGGTGGTCAATGGATACCTCGAACACCTCGGCCAGCCGTGTCACCAGGTCTATGCCTGGCCGGATGCGGTCGTGCTCAAGCTGGCTGATGTAGGAATGGGTGGTCCCTATCCTCTCCGCCAACTGGTGCATCGACCAACGCTTTTGCGTCCGTATCCGTTTTACTCGCGCCCCGATTGTATCGCCTTGCATGGTCAATATTCTAACCGATAATTCCAGGTTTTCCAATAAGCGGTTGCGGCCCCGGTCAGGATGTTGACAAGCGATTGCCGTACTGGTTAGAATATTGACATGGGTACCGCTACTACTGTGCTATTGGACGCGCTCGTCAATCAACAGCGCACGCTCCGCATGAGCGACCGGGCCTTCGCCAGCAAGCTGGGTATCAGCAAAGCATTGTGGATTATGACGCGGCAGGGGGATGTCCCTGTCGGCATCAGCCTGCTCGCGGGTGTAGTACGGGAGTTCGGCGAGTTAAGGAACGAGGTGCTGGACGTGCTGGCCGAGCACCGCGCCGGGCATCACAACAAGAAAGACACCGCTACTGTCAGCTCGTGAAATTAATGTCACGGCCTGCAATTGGAATAGAGACCCATGTTCGACTTCGACAAGCTCTGGAAGATACGTAGCGCGCTGAGCCAGGCCTTTGACGAACTCCACAGGCTGCAAGCCGAACCCACCACCGACGAGGCCGGGCGGTTGCGCCTGATGGCTAGCGAGGCGCGCATGCGGGCTTTGGTGGCGCGGTTCAAGGCCGTAACGGCGGGCACCCCAACCCGAACCGAGCTTATCCTGAAGCTCGAGGAAGAGGTCCAACGGATCGAGCGCTTGCTGGAACAGGAAGAAACGCACCTGATGACCCAACCGCTGCATGACCTGCGCGATTACGACGATGCCCCTTAGCCTCCCAGGCTTCCCACCCCGCTAACCTCCGGCCACCTGCTCGATCTGCTTCGCATTGCGCACGTGCGAGTTGATAGTGGCGAGGATGGCGAAGACCACCAGCCATGCGGTCACCACCAGCACCGACGTGGTGATGCTGAACCAGACGAGCAGGAAGCCCACCAGCGTCTGTCCCAGCGGCATGAAGCCGTACGCGATCATTCGGAAGGAACTGTTGACGCGGCCCTGTAGCTCGTCGGGAATGAGTGCGAGGCGGTAGCTGAACTGCACGACGTTATAGATAGGGGCGAGCACGAACATTAACGCGGAGATGATGCCCAGCACCACCAGGTTGGGTGCCAGGGCGTAGAAGGGAAAGAGCAGCGTCTGAAGCCAGGTGAGGGTGATAATCGCCGGTCCGAACTTGAGCTGCTTGCCGATCTTGCCCCCCACGATGGAGCCGACTATGCCGCCCACGGCCGCGATGCTGAAGATGATACCCAGTTGCTCCTCAGGTATATTTAGCTCTTTAACCTTGGCGAGGATGATGAGGGTCAACGCGGCATTGGCGAAGTTGAGGCCGCCGGTCAGGAACGACATGAACCGCACCAGAGGCTGGTTCCACAGCCAGGCCACGCCCTCTTTGATCTCGCGCCCCAGGTGACGCTTCTTAAGCACAGGCTCCCTCTTGAAATTGGTCCGCACGAATAACAGGGCGAAAACCGAGAGAGTATAGGAGATCGCGTCCAGCAGGAAAGGGAAGATTCGCCCGACGTTTGCGTAAAGCACCGTCCCTATAGGAGGACCGATTAAGCTGGTGCTCGCTTCGGCGGCGTGGTTGAAGCCTGTGGCGGCAGGTAGCTGTGCTTTTGTAACCACGCGGGGCAGGGCCGCCACCTCAGCGACGTTGAAGAAGACGAACAGTGTGCCCTCGATGAAGGCCACGAGGTATAGCTGCCACAGCCACGGCCCGCCAAAGAGCAGCGAGAAGGGGATGCTGCCCAACGAAACGGCCCTGCCCGCGTCGCACAGTATCATCACCAGCTTGCGGTCCCACCTATCTATGAGCGCGCCTATTGGCAGGCTGAATACCAGGTAGGGGATGCTGTAGAGCGCACCCACTATGCCCGCCGCCGCAAAGTCGTTGTTGGTCAGGGCGAGCACCAGCAGCGGAAAGGCCACCCCCGATATACGGCTGCCCAGGGTGGAAACGGACTGCCCGGCCCACAGGAGCATGTAGTCGCGGTTGCGGAAGAGAGACGCCGGTGGGGCCGGGGTTTCGGCAGCCGCTACTATATCGGCTTCGTCCACGGTAAGCGGCACTTCGGGCGCGGGCACATCGGTACCGGTCTCATTTGCTTTCACTTCGTCTGTTGCACTCACGTACTGTCGGTCCTCCGTCCTCTGTATGGTCGAGCACGCAAATCCGCAGGACGGACTCAGTCGAATCCGTCCTGCGCGGCTACATTTTACCATCGGGATGCGCACCGTGCAAGCGCGTACCCAATGCTACTTGCGTACCTCAGGCTCCGCTTCCCTCTTCCTGAAGCCCCCGTACCGCTCGCCGTCCTCGCTAGCAGAGTCAATATCGTCGCCGGGCGTGGGCATGGCGGGCACCGAGGTAGCAGAGCCGAGCGACACATCGCCGTCCGTGGGCTGCGCCGTGCCCGAATCGAGGTCTGAACCCGCCGCGCCTCCCCCTACGACTCCCCTGTCGCCCGCTTCGGCCGCCCCTTTATCGAGGAACTCCTTGTCCTCAACACGCAGCAGGTAGGGGTTGAATAGCTGGAGTATGGCGAACACCACTGTGAACAGGCCAAGCGCCGCAAGCACATACCCAGGGTTGAATATAGCCCCCGTAAAGCCGGCCAGCATCACACCGAGCGGGGCCGAGAACTGGGCTATCACGCGCCGCACCGAGAAGACGCGGCCTTGCAACTCTCTCGGGACTTGAGTTTGCCAGATCGTCTGCGAGTGGGCGTTCATGATAGGGATGAGGGCTACCAGCATGAAGTTGAATATGCCGGTTGCGTACAGCCAGGGCGACAGGCCGTACATCGTCTGCATGATGCCCGCGAGCAAGATTGGCACTAAGACACCGTACACCCTGCGACGTTTGAGTCCTCCCCAGGTGCTCATGAGGATACCGCCCGCGAGGCCGCCCACGCCGCCCAACGTGCTCAACAGCGCCAGGGACGACTCGAAGGTGAAGCCTTGCGCCTGCGAGTCGGCCGCAAGGTTGAACTTGAGCAAGAGGGGGATGAAGACTTCCAGGGGAGAGCTGGCAAAGTTGACGACGGTAAAGGTCGCCAGCAGCCAGAGCAGCGGCTTGCGCAACCTAATATACCTGCCCCCTTCTTTGATGTCGGCCCACATGCTCTTCTTGGGCTTGGTGCCCTTCTCGCCCAGGTCCGTGCGCTTGGGCGAGGGTACGTGCAGGAACGGCAGCACCGCCGCACCTATGAAGAAAGTCACGGCGTCTACGCCGATAGCCAGCGCGGCCCCTTCCTTTATACCTGCCAGGACAGGGGTAATGAAGCCGGGAAGACTGCCCTCGCGGGCCAACCCGGGGAGCGCGATGATGGAGAATGCGATGGCCGGGGAAAGGATAGCCGAGAGCGACCACATCGTCTGCATCATGCCGTTGGCTCGCGGTAGCTGCTTTTCGGGCACGATCATGGCATAGGAGGCGTCAAAGGCCGCGTTGTGGAACTGGAAGAGCACGGCCAGGATTGGAAAGAGGATGAGCAGGATCCATAGCTCCAACATGCCTGCCAGTATCAGTCCCATGAGCACCAGGCTCAACACGCCGTTGAGGAAATCAACCACGATCATGGTCTGCTTACGGTCGTGGCGGTCGGCCCAGGCCCCGGCTACCGGGGCGATAAGCACCGAGAGGGTAAAGCTCAAGCTGATGGCGGTGAGGGCGAAGGCCAGTTGAGGCTTCTGGTCGCCGCTGGGGTAGAGGCTCGTGGCTAGCCATATCGTCAGGGCGAAGAAGGTAAGCTGGCTGCCGAAAGCCGAGAAGGCCTGGGTGATCCAGATTGCCACAAAGGTACGGAAGCCATTCGCGGGCGGCTCATATTTATCGGTACTTACGGTAGACATGACTGTATCTCCTCGGAGTGTGGGATGAGGTTCACGCAGCGGGGTTGAGATCGGTAGCAGTTGTACCGCTAGCTACCGTGCCGGCTTCAGGAGTATTGCCATCTGCAAGGTTGTCCAGATATTCCTTGTCTTCAACCTTCAGCAGATAAGGGTTGAACAATTGGAACGCGGCGAACAGCACGATTACGACCCCCAACACCGCAAGCACGAGGCCGGGATTGAACGCCGCACCGGTCGCGCCCGCCAGCGTTACGCCAAGCGGCACCGAGAACTGCGCTATCAGGCGGCGCACCGAAAAGACGCGGCCCTGTAGCTCCTTCGGCACCTGTAGCTGCCATATTGTCTGCGAGTGGGCACCCGATATGGGGATCACGGCCACGATGAAGAAGTTCAGCGCGGCGGAAAGGTACAGCCAGGACGACAGGCCGAACAGTATCTGCAACAGCCCCGTCAGCATGATAGGGATGAGCACGCCATATACCTTGCGGCCCTTCAACCCGCCCCAGGCGCTCATGGCTAGGCCACCGGCCACGCCGCCCAGGCCCGCGAGCGTGTAGATGAGCGCCAGCGACGACTCGAACGTGAAGCCCTGCGCCCGCCAGTCGGCCGCCAGGTTAAACTTGAGCAGCAGGGGCGTGAACACCTCAAGGGGGGCTGTGGCGAAGTTTACCACGGTGAAGGTCATCAGGAGCCATATGAGGGGCTTGCGCACCTTTATGTAGCGAGCGCCCTCCTTGATGTCGGCCCACATGCTCTTCTGGGGCTTCTCGCCCTTCTCTCCCAGGTCGGTGCGTTTCGGCGAGGGCACGCGCAGGAAGGGTAAGACCGCCCCGGCCACCAGGAAAGTCACCGCGTCCACGCCCACAGCCAGCGCGCTGCCGTTCCGCACGCCCGCCAGGGTGGAACCCAGGAAACCGGGGAGCAGGCCCTGCCGCGCCAGGTCGGGTAGAGTGACGATAATGGCCGCGATGGCGGGCGAGAGGATCGCGGAGAGCGACCACATCGCCATCATCATGCCGTTGGCCCTCGGCAGGTGCTTTTCGGGCACCAGCATGGCGTAGGAGGCATCGAACGCCGCGTAGTGGAACTGGAAGAGCACGGCTATCACGGGCACGAGCGCGAGCAGCATCCAAAGCTCCAACACGTTCATCAGCATGAGGAGCATAAGCAGGCCACTCAAGACGCCGTTCGCCACGTCAACCGCAATCATGGTGCGCTTGCGGTCGTGGCGGTCGGCCCAGGCCCCGGCCACCGGCGCGATGAGCACGGTGAGCGTGAACATGAGGCTGATAGCGGATAGGGCAAAGGCCAGGTCCGGCTTCTGGTCTTCGCGGGCATACAGCGAAGTGGAGAGCCAGATGGTGACGGCGAAGAAGGTAAGCTGGCTGCCGAAGGCGGAGAACGCCTGGGTGAGCCACATGACGAAGAAGGTGCGGAAGCCGTTCGCCGGGGGTTCGTATTTCTGGGTGCTAAGTTGTGCGGACATAGCGTGTAGGTTTCCTCATATGGGTTGCGATAGCAGGAGTGCGCTCTCGCAGGGGAGGCACCCAACCGCTACTCGCGCTTCCACTCCTGAATAATACTCGAACGTAGATAAACGTCTATCGGTCTGCGGTAGTATTGCGCGGGGTTCGGGGCTTTAGATTAGCTCCGGGTTGTCCTCTCCCGCCGGCGCGTCTTCCAGCTCCTCCAGCTTGCGGGCGGCGTCCTGGGCGGATAGCTCCCCGCGCTCCACGGCCACAAGCACGCGGTATAGGTCGAGGTCTTTTTCGGAGAATGGAGCGCCTTCGCCGGGCTGCTCCTCACCCGCCTCTTGAGCCTGGTCGCCGCCATGATGCTCCGAGTGCCCGGAATGAGCCGCATGTCCTGCGTGTGCCTCATGCTCGGCAGCCTGGCCGCCGTACCCGCTGTAGGCTACGGGCGTGGCGTGGAGAGCGGGAGCCTTTTGGTAGCGCGCCTCGTTCTTGTGTTCGTGGTCGCGAGGGCGATAATAGCTGTTCATCGTCTGTATCTCCTCCATGTGCGACCTCGTATCTTGTACGAAGGCCGCAAGGTCTATCTGGATCAACGTGGTCCTCCTGGACCCCCGCACCGGCCCCGGTCTTAGATTGCCTTGCGCAGGGGCGTTTTCGGGACGCATCAAACCCACCTGCTATCTAAGCGACCTCCGGCGGCCGCTCACGGTTGGGCTGGAATTACGCTCCAGCGGGCGTCGTGGTGTCGGGTGTGTTTGTACGAGGGGAGGCGGTATCTCGCCTCCCCTGCGAGTGCCTAGCGTCCGAGAGCGCTCAGGCGGCGTAAAGCCTCCTGGGACGTAATTTCGCCGTTCTGTACCGCCTGGAGGATGTCTAACTGGGCCTGCTCGCGGGAAACTTCACCTTCCGGCACCATGATATCCTCTTCGGACTCCTCGTCCCCTTCGCGGCGCGACAGGTCTTCCGTGCGAGCGCCCCCCGAGAGGCGGTCGGGTATCACGCTCACGTCGCCGCTCACCGAGTGGAAGCGAGCGGCGGGGCCGCCACCGTTCACGATCAGGCTGCGGTTGCGCCGTCCCGAGCGGCTGATAATCTCATGCGGCAGCTTGCACCGGAGATCACCGCTTACGGTGGTCATCTCAGCGGTCATACGGGCATCGGCGGGCACTGTTACGCGTAGATCGCCGCTCACCGTCCTGACGTCGAACTCGCGCTCCGGGACGCGCTTCAGTTGGGCGGTGATGTCGCCGCTGGCGGTTTGCACCCCAAGCTCCTGAAGTGTGGCATTCTCGATTCGGATGTCGCCTGAAGCGCTGCGCACGCCTATCTTGCCCTCCATGCCGCGCACGTAGATGTCGCCGCTGGCGCTGCTCGTGAGCAGGTTGCCGGAGATATTCTCCAGGTTCAGGTCGCCGGAGGTGGTCTGGATGAACAGCGTGCCGTTCACGTCCTTCACGTTGAGGTCGCCGGTGCTGGTGCGTAGCGTCAGGTCGCAGTTGTGGGGCACCTTGATGTTGAAGTCGTGGCTGTGCGACCACCGGCCCATATCGACGTTGATGTTGAAGTCCTTGAACCGGCGCATGCCGCGCTCAACCCGCCTCTCGACCCGGCGAGCGACGCGTTCTACGTCGAGGCCGATGTCACCAAGCTCGCGCATGGCGTGTTCAAACCCCTCACCCAGCCGGACCTTGCGCGGGCGGTTGCGTAGCGTGACCTGCGAGCCTACCACCTCGACGTCGTAATCGTCGTCCTCGTCGTCTGTGGTTATCTCGATGCTCGTATTATCCCAGCCCTGGATAGTGATGTCCCCAACGGGCTGCTCGAGTACCAGGCGCGGCGTCTCGGTAAACTCTGCCGTGTTGATGGTTGATGTGTTGGCGTCTCTCTTCAACATTGGTTGTTCCTCCATTCATTACGTAAGACTGGGTCTTCTATACGAGTCCCTCAATCCAAAATCCAAAATCCAAAGTCCAAAATATCAAACCCTTACCCGCAACGGCTGTAGAACCTGTTCATATCAAAAGCGTCCAGCAGTTGCGCGGGTGTCTTGGCGGGCGTGTAGCTTTCGCGGGCCTGCCTGGCTACCGGGGCCTCGCTCTCCTCCGAGCCGCTTACCGGGACGCTGACCATCTGTATCAGCAGCCAGCGGCGCACGCGGCGGGTGTTGAGGTGGAGCGAGAAGCGGGAGCGACGTACCCCCTTGAACAGCGCCTCTTCTTTCGCGGTCAGCGTGTTTGCCATTCCTAGTGTTGACGACATAGCCTTGATCTCCCTTCCTGGTTACTTCTGCCTGGCCGGCGTGTGCCGCATGAGACGCCGGCCAGACCTTCTATAGCTGCTTGATCTTTTCGAGTGCCTCTATGGTGCTGATTTTGCCTTCCGCCAGTTCGTCCAGTATCTGCTGCCTGCGCTCGCTGTTGACCTTGCTGCTGCCCGGAGTTGGCATCGAGGGTGGAGTGGGTGGAGTCAGAGGCGCGGGTGGCGCGGGGACCATCGGCGCGCCGATGGAAGGCCTGGTAGGCAAAGGTGGGCTGAGCACGCGAGCCTGGTAGTATTCGTACTGGTCTACGTCGCTCAGGTCGCCCTCTTCGACCTCGAAGCCCATGGCGCGCACCACTTCGTTCAAGCGGGCGACCACGGTGGGGTACGAGATGCCAAGCTCACCCTCTACGTCCTTGATCTTGCCCTTGCACTTCATAAAGGTCTCTACGAACTGGACCTGCTCGGAGGTGAGAGCCTGCAAGCGGCCCAGGCCGAAAGCCCCATCAATGCCGGTGCCGCAATGCCCGCATTGGAGCCGAGTAACGGTGAGAGCACTGGTGCAAACCGGGCATCTTCCGGGAAGTGGGTTCATATTTATTACCTCCAACTCAATTTTTTCAATGTTTGTAGCTATTTTCTTTATCTGGGGCAATAATAGCACAGCTTCTGGGGCTTGTCAAGGGGTAATTTGCACAAAGTTAAAAGGGAGTTTGAAAATATCAATATTGAAATTGATATTGTTTGGCAAAGAGGCTCTAGTGTAAGTGTTTACGAGCGTAATGAGCAAATGATCCCTAGCCGGTGCTACGACGTTGGCACCCAAAGCCCCCTTTGTCATTCTGAACGCAGTGAAGAATCTCAGGTGCGCCTTTTGCCGCTACGGCCAATCTTCAGCACGATAGCCCGCAGGTTGAGCACTATCCCTACCCACCTTCTTGAGATTCTTCGCTTCGCTCAGAATGACAGAGGGGGGCTTGGTCCGGGAATTGTGACAGGTCGAAGAAGCGGTCGGCACGTACGACAGACCGGAGCATAGGGCCAGGTAGGCAACTGGGGAGCTACGCCAGCCTGAGAAAGGACTCGAACAGGGAGGGACGGTCGATTGCGAATTGGGGCCAGAGTTGGACCAGGGCCTCAACATCTATGGACTCGACACCGAGTGCCACCGAGACCAGGGCAGCGGCGTGGTCGAGGTCGAGCCGGTGCTCAGGGGAAGCCTGGAGTGCATCCTGGAGGGTAGAGCGAGCGTAGTCTGCGGCCACGTTGGATAGAAGGCCGACGCCGGGCACGTAGCGGCAGTCGTCAGTGGCGAGTTCGGGGGCCACCGCCAGCAGTTCGGACCGCGAGTACGCCTGCAAGGCTTCGGCAAGTTCGCGCTCCAGCACCACTCCCCTGTCGAGCGCGGCCCGCTGTAAGACGGCAAACTGGGAGCGGGCGGTAGTGAGTCTCTCTTCGCGACCTCCATACTGTGCGTCGAGCAGGTTGAGCATGTCGGTGGCGCGTATGTTTTTCTTGTAAGGCACGATGGGGAACGGCAGCCCCATAAAGGCCGGTGCAGAGTCGTGTGGCACGGCCAGGATGAGAGCGGTTGCCTCTTCGGACGTGCCAAGGGCTTGCAGCTTGGCGACCTTGCGCTCTTTGTAGGAGGGCGACCAGAAGCCCGCTACCTCCATGTAGACCCTGGTGCCGCCCCGCTCGAAGGCGAAATCGGGTATCAGCACCACGCCGGGGGCGAGCAGCGGGTCGGGTTCGCGGCGGATGAGCCAGCCGTGGGTGTGGCCCTGCTTCTCAAGCGACCTGAACCCCTTGTAAAGAGAGGCCTCCACGAGACTGTCGAAGGTCGGCTCCAAGTCTCCGCTGTCGTCCTCACCAACCGCAACTGCCGAGCCTACCGAGTACACAGCTTGCCTTTCCGCTACCCTACCAGCCCTCGCAGCTTCTTGCGGCTCCGGGCCGTATTCGAGGTGATCCAGCATCTCCTGGGTCAGGTGAAAGCGATAGGGGCGGTCGTGCAGGATGAGGGAGGCGGTACCCTGGATGCCCGAGGCGGGCGACAGGGCCAGCAGGGACCGCAACAGGCTCAGCGACACATCGGCCAGCCGCCGCCCGTACTTGTCCGCACTGCCGAACGCCTGCTCCGGCCCGTACAGCGCGAGCACGAAGCCCCCGGCGCGGTCGTTCTCGATATCTACCAGCACCCCGCTGCGCTTTGCCATAAAGTAGACCTTGCGGAGCGCGTCGCCCGGCAGGCTGCCCAGGTTGAAGCGCACCTGCGTCGAGTGGGCCAGCATGGTCTTGACCATGCTCCGATTGTAGAGGCGCAGCATCTCGGCTGCGGTGGGCCTCTCCCCTGTGGGTGCCAATACAGCCGACGCTTCATTGTCGAGCGTCACCAGCAAGTCAATGGAGTCGGGGTTGGAGAGACCCCATTCCTGTGCGAGCGCCGACAGAAATGCCTGTCGGTCCTCGGGTGCGACAAACCCACCACGCTCGTTGGCCGCATCCCACAGCGCCAGCCGCACCGCCCCAGGCGAGTCGAGACTACGCGCCTGTAGGGCCGCCACCTCTGCCGCCGTTAGCACACCAGCCATAGAGGGCTGCACGAACGAATAGCAGGTCAGCAGGCACGCTTCAATGCAGCGGCCCAGGCGGTAGTCGCCCATCACAGCCTCTAGGGCACGCGAATCGTACTCGCCACGAGGGCGGCCCACGCAACCTTCGAACGCTTCAATCGCCTGCTCCACCAGCTTCAAGGCCGCGCGCCCGTACAGCAGCTTGGGCACGACCGCAAGCTCCCCGTCGGCATCGCGCACGCCGCGCCTCTTTACATTGGTGAGAGAGAATAGCATGAGGAGGAATTTGGGAATTGGGAATTGGGATTTCGGATTTAGTAGAAGTT
>DASVRN010000109.1:0-7321 GCA_036388595.1 Chloroflexia bacterium | reverse complement strand
CGCCCGGACTACACATTCGACCTGGCCTACTGGCGGCGTTCTCTTGGACAACCTGCTGCGATGGGCCTGGGCATCGTGTTCAGCATGTTCGCCTTCAGGGTGGACAACCTGCTCATCCCGCCGATTGTAGGGGCAGCGCGGGCCAGTGAGACCCTCAGCATATACAACGCGGCGTACAAGCTGTTTGAGCTGACTCTCATCGTACCTGGGGTGGTGCTGGCTGCCACCTTTTCGCTGCTGTCGCAGGCGGGCGGCTCCGGTGCTACCAGCGAAGTTCGCGACGGTGGATTGCGGCCGGTGCTTGGGCAGACTATGGCCCTGCTGCTGGGGCTGGGGATGCTGGCTTCTCTGGCGCTGGCGGCAGGGGCGGTGCCGCTAACGAGCTTGCTTTATGGTGATAGGTTCGGCGCGGCGGTGCCGGTGCTACAAGTCCTGGCGCTTGGCTGCATACCGATGTACGCCAGCTACGGCCTTACGCACGCGTTGGTGGCGATGGACCGGCCCCAGGTGTACGCGGTCTTTTCGGGAGTGTGCCTGCTTGTGAACGTGGCGACCAACCTGGTCCTCCTACCCGGCATGGGAGTGCAGGGTGCCGCCTGGGCGACCTTCTTGACCGAGGCTACCCTGGTGGCCTTGTGCGCAGCGGCTATCTTGAGGTACCTGCGGAGGCCGGGCGCACCCTTAGCGGCACAGGTTGTACAGAGCGAAACAGGCATAGGAGGCATAATGTGAGCGCGACGGTGAAAAGACGCGCTGCTGCTACTCCGCTGCCTGCGGCCCATGCGCCCGCCTCAACCGTCGCTTCGGGGCTGGAAGTCCTGGCGGACCGCCTGTTGTTCGCCATGCTGTTGCTCGTGCTGCTGGCAAGCCCCTTCGAGATCGGCTACCCCCCGTTGGGCCGCGTGCTGTTTGCCACCTTCACCAACCTGGAAGTCACCCTCTTTTGCCTGGCCGGGGCTTTGCTCTTCCGGCTGGGGGTGTCGGCGGAGGCGCGGCGCGCCCTGCTCAAAATGCCGCTGCTCCTGCCCACCCTGGCGCTCATCCTGGCCTCGGTTGTCTCCACCGTCTTCGGGGAGTACAAGTCCCTGGGGGTGCAGTTCGTCTATCGCCTGGTGATGGGGCTGATGGTCTACGCCTCGGTGTGGCTGGCGTTGCGCGGCAGGCGGCGGGTGCTCACCTCGCTGGGTACGTTCGTCGGGGCGGCCCTTATATCGGCGTGTATCGGCCTGCTGGAGTTCCTGCCGGGCGTCAACCTTGAATACTGGCTCATGCCGTTCAGGCCGCAGCCTACCACGGTGGGGGGCCTGCTGCGCTTGAGTGGCAGCTTCGAGTACGCGAACGGGGCGGCCGTCTACTTCGAGATGGCGCTGCCCGTGCTGCTGGGCCTGGCGGTGCTCTTCTCCTCCCGGCGGCTGGTTGAAGGCGTCTTCGGTGAGGGCCGCCTCTCCCGCCTACGGTTGCGTGTTATACAGGTATCGCTATTTGTCGCCCTCGGCCTCATGTCTATGGCCCTCATCCTGACGTTCAGCCGCGCTTCGTGGGCGGGGGTGGTCGCGTCAGTGGCGGCTTTCGGATTGGCAGTGTACCTGCGGCGGCGCGTACGGGGCGACCGCTGGCTGTGGGCGGAGGTGTGGCGGCCCCTCGCCCTGGCGGTGGGCGTGCTGGCGCTCGCGGTGGTCTACACCTATCTGACGCACCCGCTGTTGCGCCTGCGCCTTACCGGGGAGAACGATCGCTCGTGGTATAATTACGGCCTGCAACAGGGTAGCATCCCCTCTATTTCGGTTGGCGACGTTGTAACCGTGCCCGTATCATTAACCAACATGGGGCCTATGCCCTGGAACGCCGAGCGCGTGCCCAAGGTGCATTTGAGCTACCATTGGAAGAGTCCCGGCGGCGATTTCTACGCCGTGTTCGACGGCCTGCGTACCGCTCTCCCGCACGACGTGGACCCCGGCGGCAGCGTGCGGGTGGAAGCAGTAGTAGAGGCACCACCCAAGGCCGGTGAGTACATCCTTGAGTGGGACCTGGTGCAGGAAGACGTTACCTGGTTCTACGAAAAGAGCAGGGTGCGCGTCGAGTCGGAGAAGGTGCGGGTCGGGGAAGCGACGGGGGAGGCGAAAGTGCTTCCACCCAACACGACCCCGCCGGTGAGCGTGCGGACAATGGAGGACTCGGATGCCTCCACCGTGCCGAGGGGCGAGTTGTGGCGGGCGGCCCTCGCCATGTTCCGCGACCACCCGATAACGGGCGTCGGCCCCGACGGGTTCCGCAACCTATACGGCAAGTACGCGGGCAAGTCAACCTGGAACAGGAACATCTACACCAACAACATGTACATCGAGATGTTCACCAACCTGGGCATATTGGGCGGGCTGGCGTTCTCGTGGCTGGTGGGGCTGGCCCTCTGGCGCACCGTCCGCAACGTGCTGATGCCGTTCGACCAGGGCAACCAGGCTATGTACACCGCGGGCGTGTGGGTGGTTTGCGTAGCGGCGGGCGCGGCCCTGCTCTCGTTCTTCCTGCACGGCCTGGTGGACTACTTTCTCTTCTCCACGCCGCTGTACACGATATTCTGGTTCATCCTGGCGATAAGCACGCAATGGAGGAATTTGGGAATTGGGATTTCGGGTTTCGGATTTGATAGGATATCAACTAAATCCGAAATCCGAAATCCCAATTCCCAAATCCAAAAGGGGCATCATGCTGGTAGGATTTGAGGCGTCTGCTCTACACGGGCACAAGTCCGGCGTGGGGTACTACACCGAAAACATGATGGCGAGTATCATGGCGGCCTCACCTGAGAACCGCTACGTGCTGTTTTCGGGCCGCAACGTGCGCAACGACGATTACTTCCCCCTCGGTAGCGAGTTGGAGTACAACGATCGCCACTTTCCCGTAAGGGCCGTCTGGATGCAGACTGTGCTGCCGAGCGCCCTGCGCCACGTCCGGCCCGACCTGTGCCATTTCACCAACTACCTGGCCCCGGTGCAGTGTCCGTGCCCCTCCATCGTCACCATCTACGATATGACGGTGTTCATCACTCCACGCTACCACACGTTCAAGAAGTTCATGCTCGACCGGACGCTTATGCCCATCGTAGCCCGTCGCGCCGACGCGATTGTCACAGTGTCCAACAGCGCCCGCAACGACATCCTGCGCTACCTGAAAGTGCCCCGTGAGAAAGTACGGGTTATACCCGGCGCGGCCTCTTCGCACTTCCGCCCCTGTACGGACGCGGCAAAATTGCAGGACGTTCGCAGCCGCTACAGCCTGGACGTGCCTTACATCCTGTACGTGGGCACTATCGAGCCTCGCAAGAACCTGGTGCGCCTGGTGAGGGCGTTCGCTGGCCTCAAGAAGCGTGGGTTGCCTCACAAGCTGCTCATTGTGGGGCAGGCCGGGTGGCAGGTCAGCCCCGTTTATGCCGAGGTAGAGCGGCTTGGCCTCACCAAAGATGTAGTCTTCACTGGCTACGTGCCCTTTGAGGACCTGCCGCCGATCTATACGATGGCTGAGAGCCTGGCTTTTCCTTCGCTATATGAGGGCTTCGGCCTGCCCGTAATTGAAGCGATGGCCTGCGGCACCCCGGTGGTGACCTCTCGCTCGTCCTCCCTGCGCGAAATATCAGGCGACGCCGCCCTACTAATTGACCCTCTCTCCGTAGATGAATTGGAAGAGGCGCTATATCGCATCCATTCCGAACCGGGCCTCCGCGCCTGCCTTCGCGAAAAGGGCATAGCCCGTGCGGCCCTCTTCACCTGGGAGACCACCGCCCGCGCCACCCTGGACCTGTACAAGCAGGTGCGTTCCAGGTCGATGGGCGTCCAGGGGCTGGAGGTGGGAGTACGGGAGAGGGAGCGGCATGAGTCGGTGGTAGGGGACTACTAAACCCCAGGCCGTTCTTCCTCTTGGGCGCGTGAGCGACCCGAAGCGGCTCCTGTACGTAGTGCCGCGCCCCCGCCGATTGCCATCAGGGCAGCCATAAGGAGCGCCGTGGCATAGAAGCTTAGAGCGTTCCCTGCTCCGCTGCCTGGCATGCCAGGTTGGGCATCTTCCGGGAACGAATGTGGGGGAAGAGGGTATGCCACCTGGAACGAAGCCACCATGTCGTCCAACAAGCGTAGATCGGGGTTGAAATCCCCGCTCTCTGCACGCTCCAACATATTCGCGATCAACCGGGCTTGTTCTGTAGAGCTTGCGTTGGTGGTAGCAACCTGAGGCGCTGCCAGGAAGGCCGGGAATATAGCGGTTATATATTCTCGCTTATTGTAGAGGGCATGCTTCTCCGAGATGCCTTCAAAGATGTAGAACGTATCTTCCTGTGAAGGGGGCGAAGCGTCCTGGGTAATCTGTGCTAGATAGCGCACGCCGGACCCATTGCGGAAGGACATGTACTGCTGCTTCGCCAGGTAGATATTGCCCGCATTTATGAGCGGGAGGAGAGGTACTGTGGGCATTTGCTCTCCCACCTCCCAGGTAGGAGGTGTCCAGGTTGGCCGGTCCCGCAACACTGCCTCTAGCGCATTTACCTCTTTTAGCCACAAATCTTCTTGTTCACCCAAGAATGGAGAGCGATAGCCGCCCTGGACGTCATCAATCGGGAAAATATAAATGGTAGGTCCGAGTCCAAATGAGTTCGGAAAAGGATAACCGCTGAACTGGATCTTCGTGTAGGCAGGGTGTGCCTGCCAATAAGGCTCGTTGGGGAGGATTTCGTGTTGCGGTACATCGTCGCACACAATGGTGTGCCCGAGCGAGGTATCATAGGTGAACCGCAGCGCCCCACAGCCCGTTTCCCGCTTCTCTTCCGCCGCCACGCCTGTGTGGCCCCAGGCCATTAACTGAAAAATCGAGGAAGCGAGCAAAGCTACAGACAGCAATGCCAATCTATTTAGTTTCATGACTTCCTCCTCACCAGGCTTGTAATGGTCCGCTGTGCCACCAAAAACCCTCTAGTCACGTCTGCCGTTCACCTGTTAGAACATAGTACGTTCCATGCCCAATTCTACCCTATCCCGGCAAGGGCCGGTTGCTATGTTCTCAATCGCATGTTGTGGCGGCGTCACCTGGCATATTCTCCGGCCTAGTCCGTATTTTAGGTCCCTGCTATAATACCCCCGATGAAGCCTCTGACGATTGGCGTGGCGGGCGGGAGCGGGTCGGGCAAGAGCACCGTGGTGCACGCCCTTATGCAGGCTGTGGGGGCGGAGAATACCGCCTTCCTGCCGCACGACGCCTATTACCGCGACTACCGCCACCTCTCCATCGAGGAGCGCACGCAGGTCAACTGGGACCACCCCGATGCCCTCGAAACCGAGCTGATGGCGCGGCACCTGGAGCAACTGGCCGCCTGGCAACCGGTAGAGCGCCCGCTGTACGACTTCCGGGATTACACCCGCATGCCTGAGACCGAGCGTGTGGGGCCTCGTCCCGTGATAATAATCGAGGGCATACTCATCCTGGTAGAACCTGACCTCCGCGACATGCTTGACATAAAAGCCTTCGTGGACACAGACGCCGATATCAGGTTCATCCGGCGGTTGCAGCGCGACATGCTGGAACGGGGCCGCTCGGTCTCATCGGTGGTTGAGCAGTACCTGGGCACCGTGCGCCCCATGCACCTCGACTTCGTGGAGCCAAGCAAGCGTTACGCCGACATCATCATCCCCCGTGGAGGGCACAACCGCGTGGCAATCGAGATGCTGGTAGCCCGGGTCAGGTCCGCGCTGGCTGCTGGCAAGTAGATTGCTGTATAACGGAGAATTACACTAACAAGGAGCACGAGTGGTTAGTGGTTAGTGGTTAGTGGTTAGTTTTGAGGGCTAACCACTAACCACTAACCACTAACCACTAACCACAAGCATGATCCAGACTCCCGAATGGGTACGTGACGCCGTCTTTTACCAGATTTTCCCCGATAGATTCGCCAAAAGCCCCACGCTGAAGAAGCCTAGCAACCTGGAACCGTGGAACACCCCGCCCACTTCGCATGGCTTCAAGGGTGGCGACTTGCTAGGGGTGGTGGAGCACCTGGACCATATACAGGCCCTGGGTGCTAACGCGATCTACTTCTGCCCTATCTTCCAGTCGGCGGCGAACCACCGCTACCACACCTACGATTACTTCAACGTGGACCCCCTTCTCGGGGGCAACCAGGCGTTGCGGGTGCTGCTGGACGAGGCGCACAGGCGCGGCATGCGGGTAATCCTCGACGCGGTGCTTAACCACGCCAGCCGGGGCTTCTTCCAGTTCCACGACATATTGGAGAACGGCAGGCGCTCACCTTATATCGACTGGTTCACCGTGCGCGGTATGCCCCTCAACGCTTATGACGAGCGCGTGCCACCCAACTACGACGCCTGGTGGTCGCTGCACGCCCTGCCCAAGTTCAACACCTCCAACGCCGACGTGCGCGAGTACTTGATGCGGGTGGGCGAGTTCTGGGTGCAGTTCGGCATCGACGGCTGGCGGCTCGACGTGCCCGCTGAGATCAATGACGATAGCTTCTGGCAGGAGTTCCGCACGCGCGTCAAAGCCATCAACCCGGATACCTATATAGTCGGGGAGATCTGGCACGAGGCCCGGCGCTGGCTGCAAGGCGACCAGTTCGACGCGGTGATGAACTATCTGTTCACCAAGCTGTGCATCGAGTTCTTCATCGGGCGCAACGTAGACCCCGCGCTCGTAGAGGGTTCTTCGCTCGCGCCCCTGCGGCACATCGAGGCGGCGGAGTTCAGCAGAGAGATAGACGCCCTGCTCAAGCTCTACAGCCGCGAGATTACCGAAGTGCAAATGAACCTGCTCGACAGCCACGACACCGCCCGCTACCTGACAATGGCGAGAGGCGACCAGACGGCCCTACGCCTCGCCACCCTGTTCCAGATGGCCTACCCAGGTGCGCCGTCGGTCTACTACGCCGACGAGATAGGCATGGCCGGTGGCAAGGACCCCCTCTCCCGCGCTTCCTTCCCTTGGGACCGCTCCGAATGGGATACCGACCTGCTGGACTTCTTCAAGCGGACTATCGCTCTGCGGCACGCCCACCCCGCCCTGCGTCGTGGCGATTACCACACCCTCTTTGCCCAGGGGTCGGTCTACATCATGTCAAGGAGTCTCGGTCAGGACGTGGTAGTGGTGGCGTTCAACACGGGCACCGAGCCGGTAGTCGGGGCCATTCCGGTTGCTCCCTTCCTACAGAACGGTATGCAGCTGCGGGATGAGTGGACGGGCCAGACCTTGCAAGTTGACGGCGGGCTGTTATCCCTGAGCCTGCCCGCTCGCTCGGGTTCGGTGTTGACCTTAACCGGCGCGCTGCCGG
>DASVRN010000108.1:0-32718 GCA_036388595.1 Chloroflexia bacterium | reverse complement strand
ACGTTTCACGTTTCACGTTTCAGAACCACGTTTCAGCCTAGGGCGTATTGACTTCCTGCCGGTTGAGTTCCCACTGGCCGGTGTAGACGATATTTACGTCCCGGTAGGCGGTGCGGAACTGCTCGATCATGCTTACGTAGGCGGGGTCGGGCACCCACTGCTTGCCGCTGATCTTATTGCGGCTCTCCTGCTCGATTTCCACCATAGTCGGCGGGACGGTGTTCCCCGTCACGTTGGTGGGGCGAGCAGGCGCGATGGGGTTGACGCAGATATACACCCCCTGCTTGAACAGCCCGCCCAGTATGTTGAGCCGTTTGTCGCCGCCCGCACGCTCCACCCGCCCCGCTATGTCAGCGATAGTGACCTGGGACTGCGAGCACGTCAGGATTGCGAGGTTGCCGCTCCCGATGCGGGTGGTATAGGTGGTTATTTGCACCGTGCCTGAAAAGGTGCCATCGCACGCCACGTTCAGCCGCACCGGCCCCGATACCTCACCGTTTCCGCCGATAGACGAACCACTCATGGTAAAGCCCCAGGTCAGTTGCCCCGTCCACAGCCCAGGCAGGATAGGCGAGCCGCAGTTGGCCTGGGTCTCGTACTTGCCCCTCCAGCGGAAGGTGCCCAGGTGGGACAGGAGCACGTCGTAGGGGCGCTGCTTCTCGGGGTGGTACTCAAAGACGGCCCGCTCGAAGTACTGCACGCGGTACTCCTTGCCGTCCAAGTCGCTTTTCTCCACGAACTCGTCCGAGATCGGATAGCCTTGCTGCGGGAGGCCGCCGTTCTGCTGCCAGTACTCCAGGAACCGCCCGCCGAGACGCTTGCCTGTCTCCTTGAACAGCACCGAGCCTGCGGCCGTGTTGGCGGTCTGCCTGGGTGCAGCATTAGGGTACTTCTGCTTGTACAAGAAGTTGCCCAGCAGCGACAGGAGCACGTTGTGGGGAGGCGCGTTCTCCGGGTGGTGCTCGAACACTGCCCGCTCGAAGTACTGCACCGTGTACACCTTGCCGTTAGTGTCCGAGACTTCTTGCATCTCCTCCGATACGGGGAAGCCCTGCTGCGCAAGCCCTCCATGTGTATCCCAATACTGCAAGAAGACCCCGCGCACTGTCTTGCCGGTCTCCGGGTACGTGCGAGAGCCTGCCTGGGCCTGCACCGGCACGGTACCCATACCCGGCAGCATCAGCAGGAATAGGTAGACGACACATGCGAATTGTAGTTTCTTCATAATGGCTCCGTTTTAGAACGCGATAGGTAAGAGGTAAAATGTAATCCCTAAGGGATAAACTTTGCGGGAGGCCGCTCTTGCCGGTGCGAATGTAACATGCCGGGACCGGTTCGACATAAAAATAGCGAAAAACCTGGGTTAATTATGTCATGAGCATGTATACTAAGTACGTGCAAGCGAGTTATGCCAGGGCGCGGCTATACGCGGGCATGGTAGTAGGGCGAGTATAGCACGAGCGCGGACCGAGCGGCAAATAGGCCCTTCGGACTAGGCTTATTAGCCCCAATGTATCATGTGTCACACGCATGGTATTTGTTATCATATGTAGTGAAGATGCAGTAACCACAAGCTCTATTACACGTTATTACTTGGGCAAGGCTCCACGCGCTCACCAACATAGAACCGGGCGTGCATACACAAAACCCGGCACGAGAACATGAGCCAGGCAAACCGGATAGAGAGCGAACATAGTCAGTCATTAAATGTTGCTGTCTTCGCAGATTCAAGGAAGGAAAGAAATGTCTCTAATGGAATATAGTAACGGAACGAAGAAGAACAAGCGCGGCGCTGCTTACATAGTAGCCACCATAGCGATGCTCGCGCTTGTTATGTCGAGTGCCCTGGGTGCGTTCGACACGGGGCGCGTCCAGGCGCAGGAGGCCCGCCGCTTCAATATCGGCACCCTGGTCGCCACCAACACCAACACCAACCTGCTGGACCAGCCCGCCGCGGGCAGCACCGCGCTGGTCGCGCTCCCGGTCAACACCAAAGGCCTGGTACTGGGTGGCCCTTTCAACGATGGCTGGTACTGGCTTGAGGTAGACGCCAACCGCGGCTACGTGCAGGACAGGCAACTCGTGGAAGTGAACGAGACCTGGACCCCTATCGCGCTTGAGACCCCCAGGCCGACCGACACCCCGGTCCCGGTGCGACCCACCAATGCGCCAGCACCGCCGACCGCTACCACCGTCACGCAGCCCGTAGCTACGGCCACTACCGCCACACAACCCACCCAGGCAGTGCCCACTCAGGCGGGGCCCACCAACACACCCGAAGTGCTGGCACCCTCCACCGACAGCAATTACAGCGACCTGTGGATCGGGCAGATGTCCAACGCGGGCAACGTCCGTAGCGGCCCCAGCCTGCAAAGCAGGGTTATCAAGGGTTGGTGGGTAGGCAGGCGCGTGATACTTTACCAGTCGGCCACCGACGCGACAGGCGGCCTGTGGTACCGCGTCTCCGACCCGCCCGAGGAGCCGATGTGGGTGCATTCCAGCCTGATAAGCAAGGTCGCGCCCGTGGCCTACGAGGGTGCTAAGTACAAGGGCAAGTGGGTGAACGTCAATATTACCCAGCAGGTAGTGACCGCGTATGAGAACGGCACTCCCGTGAAGGTCACGCTTGCGGCCACGGGCACGGCCAAGAACCCGACCGAACTCGGCGTATGGAAGATCTACTGGCGTCTGCCCAAGCAGGACATGAAGGGCGGCAGCCTGGCAGCGGGCGACTACTACGACCTGAAGGACGTACCCTACCCGCAGTACTTCCACAACTCCGGCGAGGCCCTGCACGGCGCGTACTGGCACGACAACTTCGGCTACCCGCGCAGCCACGGCTGTGTGAACCTGAGCATCCCGATGTCCGAGTGGTTCTACAAGTGGGCCAACGTAGGCACGACCGTGTGGACGCACAAGTAATAGCTGGTCTTTAGGTAGACCGGAACAACCAAAGCAAAGAAAGAAGGGGTGGTCGATGTACCACCCCTTCTTTCTTTGCTTTCCAAACTACAAGCTACCTCATAAATAGCATCCCCAAATACCGGCAGCAGAGTCCCCCCTTGTCATTCTGAGCGCAGCGAAGAATCTCGTCCCTCAGCACACATATACCACCTTTCCTAAACCGCCTAGGCCCGCCTTTGTCATTTCGAACCCTTCGGCTACGCTCAGGGTAAACTCCGTGAGCAATCTCGTCCCTTAGCACCCAAAGCCCCACCTTTCTTCCAGCATCACAGCATCACAGCATCACAGCACCGTAAGAAAGAGGTAACATCCTGGTGAGGGACGAGATTTCTCACTGCGTTCGAAATGACAAGAGGGGAACTGAATATCTTCCATCGCACCCCTGCAAAATGGGCGCATATGTAAGTTCATGGAGGCCCTCTTCAGCGTCGGTGCTTGATGCGCCACCACACACCCACCGGGTAGCCCAACATCTTAGCCGCATCCCCCGTCAGCCTGATTACCGGCACCAACGTCAGCACGTACAGCCTGGACACCAGCGGCAATCTACCCAGAAGAGGCAACAGACGCATGTACGGTCTGCGGCAGTACCCGGCGGCAGCCATCCCCATCACCCCAAACAGGGCTTTACCCGCCAGGCTACGCCTACTCCGCCACGCCCACACCGACATGAGCGGTCCCAACAGATAGGTGGCATAGCGAATGGCGTGGCGCTTGCGCCAGAGGTCGGCTTTGCCATCGCCGCGTGCGTAACGGTAGTATTGGAGGAAAAAGCCGCGCAGAGTGGAGCGGGGGCGGAAGTAGACGCGCGCCTCGGGCACGAAGACGAAGCGGTAGCCCAACTCCTTCAGCCGCATGTCGAACACCAAATCTTCCGAGTAGTCGAGCCATTCTGGGTAGCCGCCCACCGCCTCCCAAGCTGCCTTGCGGAAGGCCACCGAGCGGCTTGAAGGCAGGAACTTGTCCGGGTCGATATCCTCCACGGCGGGCAGCACGGTCGCGCCCATCACCATTTCGAAGGGCGTCTGCGGGTCCGGCAGGAAGAAGCCGGACACCACAGCCACTCCCGCGTCCTCGTCCCGCAGCGGCCCAACCAGCGCCTCCAGCCAGCCGGGTTCGAGGCGCACCCCCGCATCGGTGGCCGCTATAATCTCGTGGCTGGCGTTGAGTATGGCCGCGTTCCGCCCCTCTGATATGTTGGCCCCAGGCACCGCGAGCAGACGTACCGGCAGCCGGTCCATGTATGACGTAACGACCTCCGGCGTGCCGTCCGTCGAGCCGCCGTCAGCGATAACGATCTCGTCGGGTTGTAGAGTCTGCGTGCCGATGCTATCCAGCAGACGGGTTATGCTGGACGCTTCGTTGCGCACGGTCATGATTAGAGATATGGGCATGGGTCTGAAACGTGAAACGTGAAACGTGATGTGAGTAGGTGTACTATTGGTCGCGGATTACTTCTATGGTGCTGACCGGGCCCTTTACCCCTACGTGGTGGCTAGTAAGGCGCTCTTGCCTGCCATCTATGATAGCTCGGGCCGCCTTACCGGGACAGCCTATGTAGCCGGGGTAGCCGGGGAGAAACCAGTACGTGAAGCGCGGGGGTGTGTGCCAGTCGGGCGACATTTCCAGGCGTATGTTCCTCCCTCCCGCGTCCCACTCTATGACATAGGATAGCATGCCCAGGACCGTCGGCGCTCGTTCCACCTCAATCCTGCCCGGCTCTTGCACCCATTCTAACGGCAGGCAGGGCGTTATCGCCAGCACCCCGTCATCAGAGACAATGAACAGCATCGATTGGACGAGCATTAGCCACTCCGCCGAGGCCCAACCGTGGTGCCCGTCGCCCGCGCTGCCGCCCTTCGAGTGGGGGTGTATCGCCTCGGGCCAGTTGTAGGTGGGGGAGGCGTGGTCCAGCAGCCACTTCATTAGCTGCCACGCACCATCTAGACCCATGCTCAGCCTGCACCCGACGACGCGCATGTTGAGGTATGTGCCCCAACCCGAATGGCCGGTATTGACGAACAGAGCGCCATCGTAGAAGTTAGCAGCCTCAAGCGCGTTGAGCGTGGAAGGCCCGTAAGGCTCGTCTTCGCTGCTCTGCAACAGTCCCAGCGGGAACCAACCTACCAGCGACCCCACCATACCCAGGTCAATCTTGCGGCCCGGCGCGGCAGGCACGATATAACCTCCCAACGCGTCCTTGTCCCTCTCGATTGACTTCATTATGTTGTCGTGCAACCTGGCAGCAGCCCGCCTGTACCCTGGAGAGCGCCTACCTAGCAGCCTGTCGGCAGCCACCAGCCCGGCCAGCGACCAGAGGTTGTCCCAGTAATAGTGGTCGGGTGGGCCCAGGTGCTCCGACGAAATGCCCGGCGGCATCAGCCCGTCCTTCGAAGCTGCCAGCATGCGTATTATCCAGCGCCGCGCCCTCTTAATCGCTGGCAGCAACTCTTGCCGGAGCGCAGGGTCGGGGTGCAGGGCCAAGTGCCGCTCAATCGCCCATAGCGCCTGCCCCGAACCGTCCCACTCACCGTTGTGCGACACAAACGCCCCGTTGCGCCGCTGCCAGGCGAGAAGGCCGCGAATAAGCTGGGCCGCCGCCTCCCTGTAGCCGCAGATGGAGAGCGCGTGCATCATATAAGCCGCGTCCCTCAGCCAGAAGCTGTGGTACAGGTCTGGGCCCGGGGTAATTACGCTGCCGTCGTGCAGGGCCAGAACGTGAGCCCGGTTTGCCTCCCACGACGCCTGTAAGTCGCGGTGCGGCAGGCTGACGCGCATCCCACCGTCCAGCAACTCACGCCACGCCAACGTGGTTGACGCCTTGGCCCGGCTGTAGTAGAGCGAGTCGGGCTGCTTCATCTCCATCTGAGGCACGGAGAAGAGCCTGGGGGCCGGGCGCTGGCTATCAACAGCGTGCCGCTTGTGCACCGGGAAGAAAGCCAGGAACTCGGCCTCCTCCCACGGCTCGATATTGAAGTTAAAGCGCAGCACTCCGTGAGCGAAGCCCCTGGCATCGGTAATGCTGCCCTCGTCACTCGTGGCCCCTGGCCCCAGGTTGAACAGGTCGCCACGGTCCATGCGCGAGAGCGCCCAACTATCGGGCGCGGGCCATGTAACGGGTCCGGGCCGCCCATCGGCCACCAGCGTTGCACCGTCGTATGACAGGCTGTAAATGGGAGATATGCCTTCGGGGTTGTAGGGGCGCAACGCGAGGCTGAAAGTGCCCTTCAGGCGCATGTCAGCGATGTTGAACAACACCACCTGCATGGCGGCCCAATCGCCCTCCGGCAGCGGGAGCATCCACGCCTCGCTCGACACGCGAAGGCCGTTGGCTTCGTAGGCGGTGAGCACCACCGGCAGGGCGCCCTGGAGCCGCTGCACCACCTCGGGCTGCGTAGCCGGCGACATCGTACCGCCGGTGCCACCCTCCACGTCCACCCACCAGTCGAACGAAGGCCCACCGGGCACGGGGGTAAGCAAGCCCCACCTGTCAACCAGGCTCTCCACCGGGTGCTCGCTCCCTGGTATGCCCAACGCTGTCCAGTTGCGAGCGGTCTGGTTCACCATCAGGTTGACTACGCTCCTGGGTGTGAACAGGGGCGAAGAAGGGTCCGACTGCCAGCGCATCCACGGCGGCAGCAGCCATTCGCGCAACAACGGCATCGAAAAGCGATTGAGGTACCCCTGCGCCAGTACCCTAGCCCCGGCAGGCAGCAACTGCGGCGGCCCCGGCAACGCCCCCGGCACCCCCAGCTTGGAAGTAGCTCTTAGCAGGCGAAAGGCGCGCTTGAGAGCAGGATTTACCTGCCGCCTGGGGGCGGACCTGAAACGTGAAACGTGAAACGTGATGCGTCTTGCCATAGTTGGTTAGAAAATGTTGGTCCCTGGTGCTAAACGGCCAGCGCCACTCCCTACTCTTATCCCGAAGTTCCCTCTCGCCAATCCTATCCTTTCCCTGTCATCCTGAGCCGCCCCTTTGTCATCCTGAGCGTAGCGAAGGATCTCAGATGTTGGCCTTGCTCAACAGTCGAACATTTGCAGCACCGTTAGCATTATTCAACATCATCCATACTCACCTTCTTGAGATCCTTCGCTACGCTCAGGATGACAGAAGAGGCTTTAGTCCTGCTATCCCAACGGAGTCTCATCCACGTACCAAATACATGAGCCGCATCACGTTTCACGTTTCAGAACCCCGTTTCAGCCCCAACTCCTCCAGTACCTCCACCGTGTGCTCTCCCAGCAGCGGCGGGTGCCTGCGTATGGTCGGCGGTGTGCTAGATAGCTTCAGGGGCGAGGCGACCATCTTGACCGCGCCGATACCGGGGTGGGCTACCTCGTGCACCATCTCGCGGGCCGCTACCTGGGGATGGCTCAGTGCCTGGGCCACGTCGTTCACAGGTCCGGCGGGCACGTATGCCGCCTCAAGCAACGAGAGCCATTCGGCGGTGCTACGTTGAGCGAAAATCTCTTCGAGCATCGGCACCAGCACTGGCCTGTTCTCGACACGGCCCGAGTTGGTGGCGAAGCGCGGGTCATTACTGAGGTGAGGGCGGGAGAGCGCGTCACAAAGGCGGCCCCATTGGCGGTCGTTACCCACCGCCACGATCAGCCAGCCGTCACTTGTGGCGAACGCCTGGTAGGGCACGATATTGGGGTGGGCGTTACCGTAGCGCGGTGGCACTTCGCCCGACACCAGGTAGTTGCTGCCTACGTTTGCCAGCCAAGCCAGGTGCGAATCGAGCAGGGAGATGTCGATGTGCTGGCCCAGACCCGTTAGGTCGCGTACCCGCAAAGCCGCGAGTATGGCCGAGAGGGCGAACATCCCGGCGGTGAGGTCCACTATTGCCACGCCCACCTTCTGCGGCGGCCCGTCAGCCTCGCCGGTGAAGCTCATGACGCCACCCGCGCCCTGCATCACGAAGTCGTAACCCGGCAGGTGCGACAGCGGCCCCGTGCGCCCGTAGCCCGAAATCGAGCAGTAGACCAGGCCGGGGTTGTCCCGCGAAAGCTGCTCGTAGCCGAGGCCCCACTTCTCCATCGTGCCCTGCCGGAAGTTCTCAACGAGTACCTGGCTGCGAGAGGCAAGCTGTCTCGCTACGTCCCGCCCCTCCTCCGTATCCAGGTCGAGCACGATGCTGCGTTTGTTGCGGTTGCAAGACAGGTAGTAAGCCGACTCCCCACCCTGGTACGGCGGCCCCCATCTACGCGTATCGTCCCCCTCTGGCGACTCGACCTTTATCACGTCCGCCCCCAGGTCGCCCATCATCATCGTACAATAAGGCCCTGCCAGCACCCGCGACATGTCCAGCACGCGTATATCGGCCAACGGCTGCGTATTGCGAGCGGAGGTCTCTGAAAGGGGAAGCATAGCGATGCAAGTATGTCACAGGGCACAAAGGCAGTCAAGACGATTTGGGAATTGGGATTTCGGATTGCGGATTGGGTTAGAAGCTATATCACCAACAAGAATTAGGAGATGAGCACATCAGCCCCACTCTGTCGTTTCTCACTGCGTTCGAAACGACAAAGGGCAGCCTCTGTCGCCACTACTCGGGACCATTATTTGGGAGATTGCTTCCAACAATAATGACAGAGACACGAACAGGCGACCTTTGGTAGAATATAGAGTGGATAAGCCGCAACACAGGCCCATAACCCAAATCCGCAATCCGAAATCCCAATTCCCAAATCCAAACCCGAGGTCCCTATTGGCAAAGTTCTACTACGGCGGTCAGGCGGTAATTGAAGGCGTGATGATGCGAGGGCAGCGGCACATGGCCGTGGCGGTGCGCGCCCCCGACGGCAGAATCGTGCTGCACGAGGAGTCGCTGGAGAAGGGGCTGTATAAGAGTCCGCTGATGAAGCTGCCCTTCCTGCGGGGCGTGCTCGGCCTGTGGGACGCGCTCGGACTGGGCATGCGCGCCCTCTTCTTCTCCGCGAACGTGGCTCTCGAAGAAGAGGAGGACCCCAAGAAGGTCAACCACGAGGCGCAAGCGGCCCTGGCCACGACAGCCTCCCCCATCATGCCTGCTCCCTCTGAAGCCGCCCAAAACGGTGCCAAAGAGCCAAGCACCGGGTCGAAACCGAAGACCCCTGACGCGTTTGGCGGTGCCGTTGGATGGACCACCGTGGCAATGGCGCTCGCGTTCATGGTGGGCATCTTCTTCGTGCTGCCCGTGCTGGCGGCCAGCGGCTTCGAGTTGGTTATAGGTACGCAATCGACGGTGGTGCACAACGTGGTAGAGGGCGTGGTGCGCCTGACGCTCTTCATCCTCTACATCTGGGGCATCGGCAAGATGCGCGACATCCAGCGCGTGTTCGGCTACCACGGGGCCGAGCACAAGACGATCAACGCCTACGAAGCGGGCGCGGAGCTTACCCCCAAATCGGTGCAGAAGTTCACCCTGCTCAACCCCCGTTGCGGCACCACGTTCCTCCTGGTAGTGATGCTCATGGCAACAATCGTGTTCATCCTGATTGGCAAGCTGCCCTTCGTCTTTATGGTGCTATCCCGCATCGTGCTCGTTCCGGTGATCGCCTCCATCGCCTATGAGTTCATCCGCCTCATGGCAAACCTGTACGGCAACCCCGTCATCCGCGCCATCATGGCCCCCGGCATAGCCCTCCAGAAGATGACCACCCGCCCGCCCGACCTATCCATGATAGAAGTAGGTATAGCCGCCCTCACAGCCGTGCTGGTAGCCGACGGCGTGCTCCAATCCGCGCCTCTCCAAAGTGCCGAACTCGAACCTACCGAGGAGGCAATTGGTACGCTGGCGTGAGTGGGCGATGGTTTATTCACCGCAGAGACGCAGAGGGCGCAGAGGTTACGCAGAGATTGTTATTGTTTAGGAGTTGTTAAGAGCCACATCTTACAGTACGCTGTTGCTCCGGTAAGAACACCCTCCACTATTCTCCGCGTAATCTCCGTGTCCTCTGCGTCTCTGCGGTGCAATTCTTTGTTGCTCCAGATATGATAGGGCGAAGTCCAGGGTCCGTGTTCGCCTTGTCACAAGCGCCTATATCGTGTAAAAGTGTGCTGATTGCATATGCAACCGGCATCTTTGTGGCACGAGGGTCGAGCTTCAATGGGGCATACCGTTGTCATCCTGATGGACTGCCTGAGCCAGGCAGACGAAAAGAAGGGCTACTTCGCCCCGGGTTCGGAAGGATTGTTCCTGCTGAGGCTGGGGGTGCTGCTGGCCGGGAGCGAGGAAGCGCGGGGGCGCGTGCTCCTATGCCGCTTCCTGGCCGTGCCCGAAGGCGAGGCCATAAGCAGCTACTCGGTGGCGGCCCAGGCGATGCGACAGAAGCTGGAAGGCGAAGCCCTGGCCGCGCTCGCGGAGATCGAGGCCGAGTTGGGCCAGACGACACACACTCCCTCTAATGTGCATATCGCCCCCGTCGTGCGTGTGGCCCCCGAAAATGAGCTGGCCCAGGACGCCCGCCACTTCCTGCGTGGCGAAGACGGCGCGCTGGCCCTGCTCCCCTTCCGCCGCCTGACCAAAGCAGCCAACCCCTGGATCCGCAAAGCCCTGCGCAATCCCCTCCCCTGCGACGTGGCCTGGGCGCGCCCTCCCTCCAACTACGAGGAAGAAGGCGCGCCAGGCGGCAAATCGAGCAAGCCGTTCCACAAGGGGATGAAGGTGCTGCTCCCCGCCCGTGGCGGCCCACAGGCCGTGCTGGCGATGGAGATGGCGCGCGACCTGGCTATCGAGGTGGGCGCTCAGGTCACGGTGTTACACGTGCTGCAAACGATGCCCGAGCTGGCACGGGCCACCGAGGAAGCCCCCTTTGCCGAGTTCATGGATGAGATGGAGCGAGCCGAGCGCCGCAACAATCCTCGCGCCAGGCGTTTCGAGCGGGCGTTTGTGGTGGGCGAAGACCCCCAGAAGAACATCATCAGGGCAGCCGCGGGGCAGGACCTTATCATCATGGGCACCGGCGGCCGGGCCGCCGCCGACCTGGGCAGCTTCACCGAGGGCGTAGCGCGGGGGGTGACCTCGGCGGTGGTGGCTATCAAGACCAAGACGCCCGTCATGCCGGAGGTCCAGGCGGCCCGCGCCCGTGCCCGCACCCGCATGCACGCTATTGCTCCCGAAGCCCTCTCGCTGCTCGTGGACAAGTGGTTCGCGGAGAACACCTTCGACGCGGGCGAGTTCTCGGACCTGCGCCGCATGGTGGAGCTGAAGCGCCAGCAGGGAGTGACCATCTCGCTGGGCCTGCCCGCGCTGAACGAAGAGGCCACCATAGGCGAAGTGATCTCGGTGCTAAAACGGACGCTGATGGAGGAGGTGCCGCTGGTCGATGAGATCGTGCTGATCGATTCCAACTCCACCGACCGCACCCGTGAAATCGCCGCCGGGCTTGGGGTGCCTGTCCACATCCACCAGGAGGTACTACCGGAGGAAGGCGCTCACAGCGGCAAAGGCGAGGCGCTCTGGAAGTCGTTGCAGGTACTCAAGGGCGACATAGTGGCCTGGGTGGATACCGACGTGGTGAACATGCAACCCCAGTTCGTGTACGGCCTTGTGGGGCCGCTGCTCAGGGAGCCGCGCATCGGCTACGTGAAGGGCTACTACCACAGGCCCATACGCACCGAGCGCGCCATGCAGCAAGAAGGCGGCGGGAGAGTGACCGAACTCACGGCGAGGCCCCTCATCAACCTCTTCTTCCCCCTATTGTCAGGCCTGGTGCAGCCCCTGGCCGGTGAGTACGCGGGCCGCCGCAGCGTGCTAGAGAAGATACCCTTCTTCTCCGGCTACGGGGTGGAAGTAGGCATGCTGATCGACATCCTGGAGAGCTTCGGCCTCGACGCCATAGGCCAGGTGAACCTCGAAAGCCGCGTCCACCGCAACCGCCCGCTGTCGGACCTCTCCCTCACCGCCTTTGCCATCGTGCAGGTCATCATGGGCCGCGTGGAGCGCCGCCAGCGCACCGCCCTCCTCGAAGAAGTCAACACCACCATGAAGCTAATCCGCTTCGAGAAGGACCACCTCTCCCTCGAAGTCCGCAACGTCCGTGACGTAGAGCGCCCGCCGATGCTGGACGTGGGTGGCTACTGGAACGGGGTTCTGAAACGTGAAACGTGACACGAGAAACGTGAAACGTGATGCGGCTAGTGTTATTTCGTACGTGAATGTCAGGCTGAGAGTATAGCAGAACCAAGCCCCACCCTTGTCATTCTGAGCGCCGCGAAGAATCTCGTCCTCCAGCACCCAAGAGGCCCCTTTCTACTGGTCAATGGGTGCGCAGAAAAGGGAGATACCTTCGTGTAGGACGAGATTCTTCGCTGCGCTCAGAATGACAAGGGTGGGGCTTGGTCCGTAAGCACCACCTTGTTCCTATTCACGCACCAAATAACACTAGCCCCATCACGTTTCACGTTTCACGTTTCAGACCTACGGAGTAGGTGTACGTGTGGGCGTGACTGTGGTAGTAGTCGTGCCCGTCACCGTGGGGGTGGTAGTGCCCCTGGTGCCCGTGGGCGTGACGGTGCGGGTGCCCACGGTGGGCTGGGTGGTATTCTCGGCGGTCGGTATCGCGGCTGTGGGAGCGGCCCTGGTGGGTACGGCGGCCGTCGCGACCGTAGTCCCGCCCGGCACGCGAGCAGTAGCGGTTGGGCTTGCGCCTGGTACCGTCGGCGGAGGAGGCGCGCCCCCGTCGGAGGCCGGGAAGAGCCTGCTTACCTCTCTGCCGAAGTTGTCGTAGAGCACCGCGAGGTCGTAGGGCTGTCCGTCCCACATAGCTGTGGTGCGGAACATATACAGGTCGGTAGCAGTGTTAGTGCCCGCACCCGCGTTCACATTGACCGAGGCACTTGGCGCGAGAGTGAAGCCCGCAGGGAAGTAATAGCGGTCCACCACGGTCCACTTGGGGCTGTCGAGCCACCAGCCGGTAAAATTGACCGGCGTCTGCCCCCGGTTGGTGATAACGCAGTAGTTGCTGTTCAAATCGATCAACGACGTGCGGGGGTGGATTTCGTCTATCGTGACGTTGGGCAGGGCTGCCCTCACCGGGGCGGTGGGCGTGGGCACGGGCCGTTGCGGGGCGGGAGTGCCCGTGCCGGCCGAGCGCAGGTAGCGCCACTCGTAATAATGCTGGCCTATATTACCCATCTGCACCTTGAACGGGGTGGGCAGTTGCGGCAGGAACGTAAGCACCCGGCGCTCGTAGGCCTGGGTCAGCACGTCCATGTAGCGCCCTTCTACCTTCACGTACGACCAGTACGGCTCGGAGATGGGGAAGCCCGTGACGGCGAACCACGGCTCGAACAGCCTGCCCGGCACCAGGTCTCCCTCTACGAATACGTCGGCCTCCGCGTTCAGGAAGTCCCAGAAGACGTTGGGGATGTTGTGCCCGGTGGCAGGCTCGAAGGCAGCGATACGCACGCCGTAGTCGGGGTGGTTCGCGGGCCACGGCTGGGTGAGGCCCTGGCGGTCGATAGCGGTGCGTACCACCTGCCCCACCTGCGTGGTTGCACGCCGTTCGTTGGACGCGCCCGGTATGTTGGACACGCCATTGAAAGACTGGTAAGTGGGCGCGGTGCGGTCGTCGGGGTCGGCCCCCAGGTTGATAGTCGCCGGGCCGCGGTTCTCATAGGTATCGGGGCCGGTTTGCATCTGGCCGGAGATCAGTTCCACCGCCAGCAGGCCGTTAGTCACAAAGAAGGGGTCGCGGGGGTCGCCGTTGGGGTTGTTGATCTCCATGCGGCCCTTGTCGAAGTACTGCACGAGGTGGTTGTTGCCAGGCAGCCCCGCGAACTGCTCGGTCAGAGTGCGGCCGGGCGCCGGGCCCCATATCCAGGGCCGCAACGTAGCCCCGGCAGCCACCGGACCGTCCGTACGGTCCCACTTGGCCCTAAAAGCGTCGTTAGCAAAGCCTTGCTGCCCCTGCTGCGCCTGAGTGAAGGTAGCGGGAGCGATGGCAACCCACGCCACCAGGAGCACCGCCATGACCACAAAAGCCGGGTGCGGCAGGCGCGACCTGACACGCTTCATGCGCGGGTTGGCAAGCCGCCGCACGGCGAATCGTCTCCTGGACGAAGGGTCGGTAGGCATAAAAGGGTCTGCTCCGTCTGCCCGGTAAGGGCTTCAGTACGTAATAGGAGGGAAGAAGAATGCCACGGCTCGCGCCACTCTAGCGCCGTGGGGCTGTCAGGTTACCGTCAGGTTATAGTAGCACAAGGGGGTGAGGGGGTGCAAGGCAGCGGATGGCTGGGGCGTCTGGGGTACCAGCACCAGCATAGTCGCGTAGTCGCCAGCCGACGCCCGGCGATTTCAATCGCGGGCTACAGTTTGCGAAGTCTGCCCTGCGGCAGACTGGTTCATCTCATAAAACCTATAGAAACCTACATAGAAGAATGAGTCCCCGCAGGGGACTTTGCCTTGTGTAGCCCGCGATTTCAATCGCCGGGCGTCGTCCTTCGCACGCTGCGTCTTATTCACTTCCATACGCCGGGCGTCGGCTGGTCACTGGCGAGAACACCGGCACTATCTCCCCTTTTCCACCACGCTTCCCATCCCCCGTACGCTGCGGTACAATAAGAACAGACGCTCTATTCCAACCTCCGCAACCACGCGTTACGCGTTACGCTTTACGTGTTACGTCTCACTCGTCACTCGTCACTCGTCACTCGTCACTCGTCACTCGTCGCGCTCGCCCATGCCAATACCAACCAACGTATTCCGCAACATCCTCCGGCTGGAGGAGCATAAAGGCTTTGCCGACGCCTCCGTCCAGGGTGGCCTGGAGGCTTTCGCGCGGCGTTGGTCCGAGCAGATAGTGGGTGCGGAGCGCGGGGCGAAGGCCATGTCCGAGGCGATTGCGGGCGCGTTCGACGGGTACTCGGCAGTAGAGCCCGTGGAGAGGGAGAGCGCGGTCCGGCGGGCCACCGAATTGCTCAACCTGTTCGATGAGGGCGTGCGGGTGGTGCCTGGCTCGAACGGGCATAAAGTGAGCGGCAAGAACGGCTCGTCGGGCAACGGGCATGCCGCGCATGGCATCGAGGGCTTTACCGGCTTCGATGACACCGACCCGCGCGCCAAAGCGCCCATTTCTTCGTTCCGTAGCGGTATCGCCCCAGCGCCCATGGTGGAAGCGCCCGCCGCCCCTCCCAAGAGCGCTCGCGCGGCCCGCCGTAGCGCCACCCTCGACTCGCCCGTAACGGTGTTGCGCGGGGTGCAGGACGCTACCGCCCGGCTTCTCAAGCGGCTGGGCGTCTACACGGTGCGGGACGCCTTGCTTTTCTTCCCATTCCGCTACGACGACTTTTCGGAGATGAAGCCCATCTCAGAGCTTCAGCCGGATGTGAACCAGACGGTGGTCGGTACTATCTGGTCTGTGGAGGTGAAGCACACGCGCAACGGCAGGCCGATGGTTACGGCTACCGTCTCCGACGACAGCGGCATCATTCTCGTGACGTGGTTCAACCAGGAGTACATCGCCCGGCAGCTTCACACCAATGATGCCATCGTGATTTCGGGCAAGCCCCAGGCTTTCAACGGGCGCTTGCAGTTCAGTTCTCCCGAGTGGGAGCCTTACGATTCGGAGCTACTGCACACCGGGCGCATCGTGCCGGTGTACCGCTCCACCGAGGGGTTGTACAGGCGCACGTTGCGGCGCATCATGCACGATGCCGTGGAACGCTTCGCCGACCAGCTAACCGACTACATACCCGAGACGATGAAGCGGGACGCCCAACTGCTGGACCTCGTGACCGCTATCCGCCAGATACACTTCCCCGAGAGCAAGCTGGACGCTGCTAAAGCCACCAAGCGGCTCGCCTTTGACGAGTTCCTGATGATCCAGCTCGGCATGCTCCAGCGCAAACGGGCCTGGCAGGAGTCGCAGCAGGGCTTGGCCCTGAAAGTACAGGGCGACGACCTACAGCACTTCTACGCCTCGCTTCCATTCGAGCTAACCAACGCCCAGCGCCGCGTCATAAGCGAGATTACCGCCGATATATCGGGCACCGTGCCGATGACGCGGCTATTACAGGGTGACGTGGGTTCCGGCAAGACGGTTGTGGCGGCGGCGGCCCTCTACCTGGCGGTGCGCAACGGGGCGCAGGGCGTGCTCATGGCCCCCACCGAAATCCTGGCCGAGCAGCACTTCAAGAGCCTCTCGCGCATGATGGCCGGGTTGGAGCGCGACGGCCAACCCGCCCCCACCGTGCGCCTGCTGAAAGGGAGCACCACCAAGAAGGAAAAGAACGCCATCTACGCTGCCACGGCATCGGGCGAGATAGACATACTCGTCGGCACGCACGCGGTAATCCAGGAGGGCGTGGCCTTCCAGCGGCTGGCGATGGTAGTGGTGGACGAGCAGCATCGCTTTGGCGTAATGCAGCGTGACGCCCTCCGGCAGAAGGGTATCGAGGCGGGCCTGATGCCCCACACGCTCGTCATGACCGCCACGCCCATCCCCCGCTCGCTCGCGCTCACCATCTACGGCGACCTCGAAGTGTCGGTGATTGACGAAATGCCGCCCGGCCGACGCCTCATCAAGACGCGCTGGGTGGACGCCACGCGGCGCAACCAGGCATATGAGTTTATTGAGAAGAAGATCGCTGAAGGCAGGCAGGCGTTCGTTATCTGCCCGCTCGTGGAAGAATCGGACAAGATAGAAGCTAAGGCCGCCGTTGCGGAGTACGAGCGTTTGCAGTCGGAGGTATTCACCAATCGCAAGCTGGCGCTGCTACACGGCCGCATGAAGCCAAAGGAGAAAGAGGAGGTCATGGCGTCCTTCAACCGGGGCGAGGCCGACATACTCGTGTCCACCAGCGTGGTGGAAGTTGGTATCGACGTGCCCAACGCCACCGTCATGCTCATAGAGGGTGCGGACCGCTTCGGCCTGTCGCAGTTGCACCAGTTCCGCGGGCGCGTGGGCCGGGGCGAGCACCAGTCGTACTGCGTGCTGCTGGCCGAGGCCGCGCAAGGCGTGGCCTTCGAGCGCATGCAGATTATCCAGGAGACTCACGACGGCTTCCACCTGGCCGAGGAGGACATGAAGATACGCGGCCCCGGACAGTTCTTCGGCACCCGCCAGTCCGGCATGCCCGACCTGCGCATGGCGAAGCTCTCCGACATGGCGACGCTCAGCCTCGCCCGTGAGCAAGCCAAGGCCCTCTTCGCCCGCGACCCCGACCTAGCCATGCCCGACCACGCCCCGCTCAAAGACGTGCTGGAAGCCTTCTGGAGCCGCGCCGAAACCGACGCGAACCAATAGCTGAAACGTGATGCGGCTTATGTACGTTGGTTCGTGAATATCAATTGGTTCGCATCGCGGGACCAAACAACCCCCTGTCATCCTGAGCGTAGCGAAGGATCTCAAGAAGGTGGGTAGGGGTGCTGTTGAACTGACGGCCCGCCGGTGGTAATGGTACTTCGGCACGATACCATACGAGGCATCTGAGATCCTTCGCTGCGCTCAGGATGACAGTAAGTCTCTTGGTCCTGTAGTTGCACTGTATAGACTTGTGGCAGTAAGCAGTGTCTTGACACTTTCAGCCGCCCTATCGCACAAACCGCATCACGTTTCACGTTTCACGTTTCAGATACAGAACCATGCGAGTAATCTCCGGAACAGCCAAAGGCCGCACGCTCAAAGGCCCCGCCACGAGAGGCACCCGGCCGATGACCGACAGGCTTAAGACCTCCCTCTTCGACACGTTGGTGCCGTATGGCGTAGGCGGCGCGCGAGTGCTCGACCTTTACGCTGGAAGCGGCTCGCTTGGGATAGAGATGCTGTCGCGGGGCGCGGAATGGGCCGATTTTGTAGAGCACAACGCCGGGGTGGTGCGCGTCATAGAGGACAACCTGGCGAGCACGGGGCTGGCGAATCGCGCCCGAGTCTACAAGATGGCGGTCGGTGCGTTCCTCACTATGCGCGCCAAAGCGCACGAACAACCTGCCGCCGTGGTAGACACTGCCGTCGATTATGATATAATACTCCTCGACCCTCCGTATGCTGATGCTGTAATAAACAACACGCTTGAAACCATAGCATCTGGACCGTTGCTAGCGGAGGACGGCATACTGGTGATAGGGCATGCCACGCAGGTCCATTTAGCGGAGGAATACGGCGACGGACGCCTGAAGCGGGCCAGGCATCGAGTCATGGGAGGCTCGGCGTTTTCTATTTACGAACGCATGGCTGATTAGTCATCGTCCATCGTCCATCGTCCATCGTCCAACACAAGGAGCATGATGCAGTCACAGACCGGAGATGGGCGGCACCCGGAGCGCGTAGCTATCTATCCGGGCACGTTCGACCCGGTGACGGTGGGGCACCTTGACATCGCACGCCGCGCCCTCAACCTGTGCGACAGGCTGGTGATGGCGGTCGGGGACAACCGGAACAAGAACCCATTGTTCGGCGTCGAAGAGCGGCTGTCTCTGATACGCGAGTGCCTCCGGGAGATGGGCATAGACGGCCGGGTGACGGTGACGAGCTACAGCGGCCTGACGGTGCATTTCGCGCAGCAGGTGGGCGCTAGCCTCATCGTCAGGGGCTTGCGGGCCGTGACGGATTTTGAGTGGGAGTTCCAACTGGCGCTCATCAACCGCCAGCAGGACGCCTCGATAGAGACGGTCTGCCTGATGACCAGCCAGGAGTATTCGTTCTTGAGCGCCAGTGTGGTCCGCGAGCTGGCGATGTTGGGCGGAAAGCTGGAGGACGTGGTGCCGCCGAACGTGGCCGAGGCGCTGCAATCCAGGTACAAGCGCGGCCTGGCTGCCGCCGACGTTAGAGATGTTTGAGAGTGATACCTAGCGGGTGGGCCGTGAGGCGCGTTCTTCGATAGAGTTGCATAACCGCACCTTACCATGCACAGCACAATGAGGGGATGACTATGGTCGCTACTAGCAGCGAAATGCGAATGGACCTCCAGTTCTTGATAGAACGCCTGGAGACGTTGGTTACGGGTGCCCGGCGCGTGCCTATATCGGGCAAGCTGATGCTGGACGAGCAGGAGCTGGCCGACCTTATAGACCAGATGCGCTCCGTCGTGCCCGACGAGATTCGCGCCGCCCGCAAGGTGCTCAAGGAGCGAGACAGCATTATCGCGGAGGCCCAGCAGCAGGCCGACGACATCCTGAAGAACGCACAACAACAGGCCGAGATGCTGCTGGACGAGCAGGGCCTCATGTCGGAGGCGCAGGCCAGGGCCTACCAGTACCTCGAAGAGGTAGAGACCGAGGCCCAGGAGCGCATCAACGGGGCCGACGAATATGCCCGCCAGGTGCTCTCCCAGCTACGCGAGCAACTCGGCAAACACCTCCGCACAATCGAAAAGGGCCTCGACGCCCTCAACTCACGCGGACAGTAACTAAATACGACGAAAACGCCAAGACGCGGAGACGCCAAGGACGCGCCAAGAGAAATAAAGAATTGCACCGCAGAGACGCAGAGGCCGCGGAGATTACGCAGAGAATAGTGGAGGGTGTTTTGAGTAGGGGCCGCATCGTACTGTACGATGCGGCCCCTTCCCTTTATTCAAACAACCACAATCTCAGCGTATCCTCTGCGTTCTCTGCGTCTCTGCGGTGAAAAAACAATAATCGTCTTGGCGCGGCCTTGGCGTCTTGGCGTCTTGGCGTTTCCGTCTCTCAAAAGTAGCTTACTTCGGGGTGTTGCCTTCCGGGTCTGTTGAGGCCGGTTCGGTCTCGTAGTTGAATTCGGCCGTTGCCTTGTAGAGGAAGTCGGGGGTGGTGGCGAGCACCGTCACCTGGGAGACCAGTATCTTCTCGCCGTTGGGCCAGTATTCGGGCATTGTGAAGGTGCCTCGTACCGCGCCGCTGCCGTTCGACTGGAGCGTGGCGTATACGTGCTCGGTCGCGCCGGTGTTCAGGCCGCCCAGGTGTATCTCCACGTCCGTATTGGCGGGGAAGTGGTCGCCCACGATCAACACCTGCTCGCCCGCCCCGCCACGTTCGGGGCTGAGATGAATCTTGGCCTCGTTGGTAGTGACCGTAACGGTGGTCTGGGTGGCGTCGTCCGGCACCAGCGTCACCGGCACCGAAACGAACTGGTCCAGGTGACCGTCCTTGGCTGATGTGGTATAGACCGAAACCTCGCCTTCCGTAGCCGCGCTCACCGGGGCAAGCTCCAGCGTGGCCGTAAAGGTGCCAGGCTCACCCACATGGCTGTCAGTGGTCACTATGGTGTTGGCGACGCGGTTGCCGCCTACATTCAGGTCAACATTGAAGGTGTTCTCAAAGGCGGTACCTTCGCCATGTACCGTGAGCGTCCGGGTGACGACCGAGCCGGGCAGAGGCGACGTGATGCGCAGAGTGTTGCCGTCCTGGATTACGTCCCGCTTCAATTCGATGCTGGCGACTGTTGTCGGAACTGCAATCGAAGCACCCGGAGAAGTGCCGCCGGAAGCGTTACAGGCGAGTAGCAGCAGGGGTAGCATGAGCACCGACATGCCGCGTGTGATATGTGATTTTAGCCGTCCGATTGTCATTATTTTTACCTGTTTTTGTATTTCTGTGCCTTGATTATGCGTCCTGTTTTGTGAATTTTCCTTTATGCTACCAGTATAGCCACCGCTCGTTGTGATTCCATCATCAGGACCGCTTACAGACCCTCTACCATAGGGTGTGCTCCTGAATGAGCCTTTCGGCCTACCCATGACACAGGCATGGTCAGAAGCAAGCGGCCATAAGGGGGCGAAACAATCCTAACCGAGTGGACCGCTATGGCGCATACGCTGTTCGGCCTATCTTCGAACTTCTCTCCGGGTCCTGAGCCGTGGTATTTGCGGTAAGAGACGCCCGTCGATTAAAATCGGGGGCTACACAAGGCAAAGTCCCCCTTCGGGGACTACTACATCTTAGCGGGTCTATTTAAGTTCTCTGAGAAGAACCAGTCTGCCGCATGCAGACTTCGCAAACTGTAGCCCGCGATTTCAATCGCGGGCGTCGTGCTGCGCACTATGTAGCATTTCCAAGCCTTTCTATCCCCTCCTGATTCTCTCACGGCGAGAATGACCTTACCCCGGCCCACACCGCTCGTCACTCGTCACTCGTCACGCCCTGTGGTATAATCCCGGCTGATATGAACGACCGGCATGGACAGGCACCAGACTTGAGTGTAGACAAAAATGCTAAGTCGCAGGCACAGGGGCTTGCGGGGCAGCGTCCGGGCATCTCCGTATTCTTCCCGGCGTACAACGACGCGGGCACCATCGCCTCGATGGTCATCGCGGCCTTGCGCACCTGCGCGCAACTGACCGACGACTACGAGGTGATCGTGGTCGAGAACGGCAGCACGGACTACACGGTCGAGGTGCTGGAAGACCTGGCAGAGACGCACGAGAATCTGCGGGTGCTCACCCACCGTGAGCCGCTGGGCTACGGGGGCGCGCTCAAGATAGGCTTCCGCGAGGCCCGCAAGGAGCTGGTCTTCTACACAGACGGCGACGCCCAGTACGACGCGCATGAGCTGGCCCTGCTGGTGGCGGCTCTCCGGCCCGAAGTGGACATCGTGCAGGGCTACAAGATCGAGCGGCACGACCCCCTCTTCCGCATCATAATCGGCAAGATTTACCACTGGACCGTCAAGATAGCGTTCGGCCTGCCTGTGCGCGACACCGACTGCGATTTCCGCCTCATCCGCAAGTCGGCCTTGCAGCGTTTCACCTTGAAATCGAACACCGGCACCATCCCGGTCGAGCTGGTCAAGAGGCTGCACGAATCGGGGGCGGTGTTCGCTGAGGTGCCGGTGCACCATTATCATAGGGCGTACGGCAGGTCGCAGTTCTTCAACTTCAAGCGCCTTGCCGCCACCGCCCGCCAGCTAATGCAGCTCTGGATTGAGCTTGTGCTCGTGCCGAAGATGACGGGCCGCAAGCCGGTGAAGAGCGTGAAACCCAGGATGAGCGTCGCCCCCGCCAACCCCTCGCTCACCTACCGTACCGAAGCCGAGGCAAAAGCCATCCAGGCGACACGTCCGGGTGTAGATGGCACCGAGAGCCGTTCCCAGAACGGCCAGACAGCCAGGACTAAAGCGCCAGGGGGCAAGCGTTGAACCCTGGCTGGCACTGGAACACCGGCCCGCTCGGAGCACCGCCCCCGGAAGAGGCACCCCACGCGCCACCAGCCGATTACGAGCTTGTGTACCGGGACAAGCGGGTGATGATTACCGGCGGCCTCGGCTTTATCGGCTCGAACCTGGCGCGGCGGCTGGTGTTTCTCGGCGCGGACGTGCTGCTGGTCGACTCGCTCATACCGCAGTACGGCGGCAACAGGCGCAACATCGCGGGCATACAGGACCATGTGCGGGTGAACATAGCCGATATTCGCACCCAGCCCACGATGAACTTCCTCGTGCAGGAGCACGACTACATATTCAACCTGGCTGGGCAGGTGAGCCACCTCGACTCGATGACCGACCCGTTTACCGACCTTGAGATCAACTGCCGCAGCCAGTTGTCGCTGCTCGAAGCGTGCAGGCACAACAACCCGGCGGTGAAGGTCATTTTCGCGGGCACCCGCCAGCAGTACGGCAAGCCCGACTACCTGCCGATTGACGAGCGGCACTTGATGCACCCCACCGACGTGAACGGCATCAACAAGATGGCGGGCGAGTGGTACCATATCCTCTACAACAACGTGTACGGCGTGCGTGCGACTTCTCTGCGCCTGACCAACACCTACGGGCCGCGCCAGTACGTGAAGGATGCCCGCATGGGCTTCATCGGCTACTTTATACGCAAGGCCGTGCTCGATGAGCTAATCACCATCTACGGCACGGGCGAGCAGATACGCGACTTCAACTACGTGGACGACGTGGTTGACGCCTTCCTGCGCGTGGGTGCCAGCGAGGAGGCCAACGGGCAGGTGTTCAACCTCGGCGGCACGCCCATCAGCCACGTAGACCTGACGGAGCTACTGGTCAAAATCGCGGGCAGCGGCTCCTACTCGCTGGTGCCCTGGCCCGCCGAGCGCAAGGCGATAGACATAGGCGACGTGTATAGCTCCTACGACAAAATAGAGTGCGCCCTGGGCTGGCGACCCCGCGTCGGCCTGGAGGAAGGTCTGCGCCGCACCGTCGAATTCTACCGCCAGGAAGGGCAGTATTATTGGTGATTTTGGAATTGGGATTTCGGATTTCGGATTTCGGATTTGTTCGGTTTCCAGCTAAATCCGAAATCCGAAATCCCAATTCCCAAATGGAGGAATCATGCTTTACATAAATGATACTCGCGCACAGTACGAGGCGATCAAGGACGAGCTTCTGCCTGTGGTCGAGCGGGTGATGGAGAAGAGCTACTTTATATTGGGCGAGAACGTGCGCGCCTTTGAGGAGGAGTTCGCGGACTACTGTGGCACGAAGTACGCGGTGGGGGTGGCGAACGGCACCGACGCGATACACCTTGCCTGCCGGGTGCTGGGGATTGGACCAGGCGACGAGGTGCTGACTTCGACGCATACGGCTACCTTCACAGCGCTGGGCATTTCGATGACGGGGGCCACTCCCACCTTCGTGGACATAGACCCCGCTACCGGCAACCTCGATCCCCTGAGGCTACAGGATGCGATGACCAAGCGCCCGAAAGCGATCATGCCTGTGCACCTGTACGGGCAAGTAGTGGACATGGAGCCGCTCATGGGTATTGCTACCCGCTTCGGCATCCCTGTGATTGAAGACGCGGCGCAGGCGCACGGGGCGACCTACCAGGGCAAGCGAGCGGGTTCTATGGGTGTGTTGGGCTGCTTTTCCTTCTACCCGACCAAGAACCTGGGCGCGTATGGCGACGGCGGCGCGATTACCACGAACGACGAGGGTCTGGCGCAGGCGCTGAGGGAGTTCAGAAACGGCGGTCAACGCGAGCGGTACAATCACGTACGCGTGGGGGTGTGCAGCCGGCTTGATGAGCTTCAGGCGGCCATCTTGCGGGTGAAGCTGCGGTACCTGGACGAGTGGACGCAGCGGCGACGAGAGAACGCGGTCCGGTACGACCGCCTTTTCGCTGAAGCAGGGGTGCCGGTGCAGCCTGTCACGGTCCGCGATTATGGCGAAACGGCGATGCACCTGTACGTCATCAGGGTACCCGCCGAGCAGCGCGCCTCGCTCATGTCCCACATGAAGGAGCAGGGGGTGGACCCTATGGTGCATTACCCGATCCCTATACACCTGCAAGAGGCGTACGGCTTCCTGGGGCTGGAACGTGGTGCGTACCCTGAGGCAGAGAAGATGGCCGACGAGATCGTCACCCTGCCCATGTACCCCGAACTTACCGATGAGCAGGCGAACACGGTGGTGAGGGTAGTGGCTTCGTACTTCGAGAACGGGGAGCGTACTTAGTGAGAGAGGACGGTCTCCTTGAAACGCTGATGACGCCGGTGCGCAAGGTGGTGCGGCGGCTGTCGGCGCAACCCCAGCTATGGAACCTCTTCCGGCGCATCCTGGAGTTCAACTTCCGCGCCGAGAAGCGGGTCATCCGGCAAGAACTGCTGCCTCGCGCCCGGCGTGTAGAGAAGGCCGAGCAGCGCAAGCCCCGCCTGCTGGACCTTGGTTGTGGCACGGGCGAGCTTGCTGGGAGCTTCATCAAGGCGGGCTACGAGTACTACGGCGTCGATATCGAGCCGGAGCGCATAAAGTACGCTCAAAGGGTCTTTCCAAAGGGCAAGTTCCGCGTCATGGACGCCAGCGACCTATCTTACCCCGACGGCTATTTCGACCAGATTCTTATAACGGGGGTGCTGCACCACCTGAGCGATGAGGAAGTGCGGGGCATCGTCAAGGAGATAAAGCGGGTGCTAACGCCTGGCGGCCGCGCCCTGGTGATGGAGGATATAGCTCTGCCCTTGCGCGGCTCTCTCAACTTCCTCGGCGCGCTGGTGCACCTGGCAGACGAAGGGGCGCACATCCGCCGCCCGCACGAGTACACGCCTCTTTTCCAGACCGACCTGGCGCTCAAGAACACCTATCCGGTGCGCGCCGGGGTATGCGATTACCAGGCGTTTATATTGGAACCGTCGCCTACTTCGACGCCCGGCGATTGAAATCGCGGGCTACACAAGGCAAAGTCTGCCCTGCGGCAGACTGATTCATCTCAAAGTACCTGGAGAAACCTTATAGTGTGTAGCAGTCTCCGAAGGGGGACTCTACAAACTGTAGCCCGCGACTGAAATCGCTGGGCGTCGCCTGGCGACATCGCACGTACAATGGGCAACCGTACCACGCTGTGTGCTAAGGTACTTTGGCTAGCCCCGTATCATCTTTAGCTTCCAAGGTCTACATCGTAGGTCGGAGGGTGCGGGCGTACGCGCGAGTTGATGGTGACCTGGGTTTGTTTCATACCCGGTGCCTGGAAAGTGAGCACACTCTTACCCTGTATATCCCCTTCGGCCACGATGAACTGCGTTTCGGTAGGTTTGGGGGCACCCGGCATGGGACCCTTCTCGGTCTCTATCACCTCGGAAACGAACGTCCCGACCAGGCGGCCACCGGCTACCCTGATTCCGCCGTCGAAGAGAGACCCCGGAATGTCAAACGGCCTTCGCTTTGGCTGCATACTTTTCACCCTGCCTTTCATAAGTCGTAGATACGAGTGGAAATTCCCCTGCATCCAGATCAGCCTGCTCGACATCTCTCATCTATTCATCTGCACGCCACTCTATTATAGCATCTATGCACCGGGCGCGTCGGAGCGGATAAGGCAGGCACTGTGCAGGTTGCAAAGTCACAGGTCAACATTGCTGTATAATGCCACCTATGGGACGTGAAAGCTATTTGCCGGTGGGCGACCCGCCCGCTCCCCCTGAGACCCTTGCCGGGCCTTCACAAGCGCAGCCGCAAACCACCGCGAGCGTGACGCTGCCTGTGCCTCAACCTCCTGTACCTGCCGACGACCAGGACCCTTATTCGCTCACCGTGGTCATCCCGGCCTACAACGAAGGTGACGCGGTGCACCGGGTGATCTATAAGGTACGCGAACTCCGGCCCAGGGCAGAGATACTCGTGGTGGACGACGGCTCGAGGGACAACACGGCGGAAGTGGCGCGGTTGGCGGGGGCTCGGGTAGTGGTCCACCCTTACAACAAGGGCAACGGCGCGGCGGTGAAGACGGGGCTGCGCAACGCCACCGGGGACGTAGTGCTCCTGCTGGACGCCGACGGCCAGCACCCGCCGGAGGATATCGAGCGGGTGCTGGAGCCGATAGGGGAGTACGACCTGGTGGTGGGGGCGCGCACCCGCGACTCCGAGAGCGCCTGGATACGCGACTTTGGCAACTTCATCTTCAACAGGCTCGCAACGTACCTATCGGGGCGGGAGATACCCGACCTCACCTCAGGCTTCCGGGCGATGAAGCGCGAGATGATCATGGAGTTCATCCACCTACTGCCCAATCTCTACTCCTACCCGACCACCAGCACGCTCGCCTTCATCAAGGCGGGGTACAACGTGCGGTTTGTTCCGATTCGCGCGCGTAAGGGCACCGGGCGCAGCAACACCAGGATCGTGCGGGACGGCATTAGAGCCGTCGTCATCATCCTGCGCATGATTACCCTGTTCGCGCCGATGAAGATATTCCTGCCGTTCAGCATCTTTCTGTTCATATCAGGCATGGTCTACGGGCTGGTGAACATCCTCATCTGGGGCATCAACCGCATACCCAACGGCTCGGTGCTGCTGATATTGAGCAGCCTGTTCATCTTCCTGTTCGGCCTCATCTCGGAGCAAATCGCGGCCATGCGCTTTGAAAGCAGCCAGCGCAACTGGTCTCGCGACCACGGCACGGGCATGCGGCGGGATGGGCAGCACGACAACTCAGCGAAGGGCGGGGATGGCAGCTAAGGCGACCCACAACCGCACCGACCACCCACCGTTAGCCTCCGACATTCCGGCCACGGAACCAACACCCCTGGCCGACCCCACCGCGCAGCCTCCAGTGCCGCAGCCCCCCGAACCTCGCAGCCGCACCCGCGCCTGGGTGCTGCGAATCGCGGGCACGTTGCTGTTCGTGGCGCTGCTTGTGTGGCTCGACCTGAGCGGGGCGCTGCCGCTGGAGAAGGTGTGGCGCGCCTTGGCCGGTGCCGACTTCTGGCTGGTAGCCCTCTCGATTGGCTTCTACGTGCCGTTTCTGGTGGTGAAGGCCGCGCGGTGGCGACTCGTTTCGGCGGCCATGAACGTAACGCTGTCGTGGGGTGACGCCTGGCGGATCTATGGCATCGGACTGGCCGCCGGGACCTTCACGCCGGGGCAGGCCGGGGACGCGCTCAAGGCCTGGTACGTGCAGCGCAAGGGCTATACGTTGGCGCGGGGGCTGGGCAGCTCCGTGCTCGACCGGCTGTTCGACGTGGCGGCGCTGGCGGTGCTGGGCCTGCTGGGGGTGCTGGTATATGGTGGCCGCTTCGCTGGGCAGACGCCGGTGCTGGTGGGCTGGGCGCTAGCCTGTGTGGCGGCGGTGACCTTCCTCGCCTGGAACCGCTCTCGCACCTGGGCCGTTAACCTTGTGGCCCGGCGCCTGGCGCGCTTTGGGAGCGGGGACAAGGCGGGCGGGTGGTCGCTCGATGCGGGCACGCTGGTCTACGCGGTGCTGCTGACCCTGGCGAGCTTCGCCGTTTCGATATTCAGGGTATGGTTGCTGGCCGCTTCGGTGGGCATCTTCCTGGGGCCGCTGGAAGTATCCGGCTTTGTCGGCCTGACCACCGCCGCCGCCCTCGTGCCGGTGACCGTTGGCGGGATAGGCACCCGCGATGCGATTGCCGCCCTCGCCTTCACGCAACTGGGCCACGACCCAGCGCAGGGCATCGCCGTGTCGCTGCTCATCCTGGTGCTGAACCTCGCGCAGGCGACTATTGGCTGGGTGATGTGGCTGAGGTACAGGACGGATGAGTAACGAGACGGAACCGCAAAGACGCAAAGGACGCGCTAAGATTAGGATGGTTTGGGTTGAAGTCCCTCGTTCTTGCTTAGGTTGAGGTAAACATTGGGGATAGGTGTCTGGTTAAGTGAATATGGCATGCCTCTAGCCGCGGTGGCCCTGGTGATAGTGGGGCTGCTGCTGCTGTTTGCTGTGCTGAGCAGGTTCGGTGTCGCTCCTGGTGTGTGGCGCGGCATTACTGGACAGTGGGCCGCTACTGCCGTACTGAGTGTGTTGCTATTATTCGCTACTTTGCTGGCTACCATCTTCGCGAAGGACAGTGAGACTCGGCGGTCGCGCGACTACGTGCTGGGGAACGTGTCGAGCCTCACGAACCTGGTGGCTAACGGCGAGCTTGAGGCGGCTACCGTCGGCACCACTACTCTCATCACCGGCTGGACCACGCTTACCGGCACCGTAGCGCCCATCAACGTTGGGGAGGCAGGGGTCCGAATTGAGCCTGGGGCCGTGCTCGCAAGTAATATGGTGCGCGTGCAGCCTGGGGCCACGTACCGCTACAGTTTGGCTGTTCCTCCCAGCGAGACCGGGAGCGCAGTCACCCAGGTGCGGTTGCTCTGGCTGTCCAGCACTCTCGACCTGGATAACCCGGTTGACTGGGACGATTCGCTGCCTCATCGTATTGATTATGCACAGGTGCCGAGGTCATACGAGTTCGTGACCGGCCAGTACGCGGCCCCGGCCGGTGCGACGCAGTTGAGACTTGAGCTAAGGAATCTGGGCGGTGATGCCCTGCAAGTTGTAAAGGCCATGCTATGGACGGAGGAGGCTCACATCGAGTCGCACCCCGACGGACGCCAGGGTGCCATTGCGTTCTCGTTCGACTGGGAGTCCGCAATGGGCGGGGCGATACACTCTAAAGGCATGTCGGAGCACGATCCCGAGGCCGCCGCCGAGCACGGCATTGATATGCGGCAGGGGGCCGACTGGCTGAACGACCTGTTCGTCCGCAACCACATCAGCGCGACTTTCTACGGCACCGGCTACAACCTGCTGGACGGCAACCCTGAGCGGCGCACCTTCGCCGGAAACCCCACCTACGACTGGGCGAGCCGGGAGAACCGCTGGGAAACCGACTACTGGACCGAGCACCCCTGGTACGGCGACGACCCGTATGGCACGTATGAGAGCCACCCGGCCTGGTACTTTGGCGACCAGACTCGCAGGCTCATTTCGGCGGACCACGAAATCGCGTCTCACACGTTCGGCCACATCTACGTGCGCGGCTCGGATGTGCCCCCGATGACAGTGGATACGGACGAGTGGCTGAACGCGGCGCAGGCTATAGGGGTGCCCCCACCCACCACCTTCGCGTTTCCGTGGCGCAGCAGCAACTCACTCAAGGCCGACATGTACGACATGCTCTACCGCAAAGGCATTCGCGCCGTCACCCGCATCTACGCCCTCGATATGGTGGACCAGTACACAGTGGGGGCGGTCAAGGTGTACCCTGCGATAGCGGTCATGCCTGACTTCCTGCTGGGCGGGGCTTCGAGCATGGCGGGTGAGGAGACGGAGGGGGCGACTATCGGCGCGGAGCAGGGGTTGCACGTCATCGAAGAGACGCTTGCCCGCCGTGGTACAACCTCATTCTGGACCCACCCGGAGGTGCTGGCGGACGACCCCATCTTTGCACCCGAACGCGAGTCGTGGCAGCGTGTCGTGGAGGCCGCCACACGCGAACGCGACCGGGGCAGGCTGTGGATCGATACGGTGGCAAACATCACGGCGTATGAAACCGCCATAATGAGCGTTACCACTCAACTCGAACAGCTTTTCATGGGACTGGGAGGTTGGCAACTGAACGTCACGAACAACTCTGGGCAGGCGCTACAGGGCGTTACCCTCACCCTGCCGGGCGACGTGCGAAACGTTTCATCCGATGGCGTTGCTGTCCGCGCGGTCAGGACTGGTGAGGATGGTACCGTCCGACTGAGCGAGACCGGCAGCCTGGAGTTCCCCGCCCGGCAACTCGTCATTGATAGCCTTCCGGTGGGCGTTACTACCCTCAATATCGAATGGGTTTCAGGCCAGGAGCCGCAGAGGTGAAGGGCCGGGTAGGCAGAACGCCACTAGTGGTCGGGCACAGGTTCAGGCTGGTGCTGTGGTTGCTCCCGCTGCTCCTGGGGCTGGTATGGATACCATTATCGTACCACCTCGTACGCGAGCAAGCGGTGGATGTTGGCATCGCGGGCGACGCGGCGTTCCTGGACGGCGGCTTCCATGTGGACGAGGCCGACCTGACGTATCGCTATCGTTGGACCAGCGGCCCCGCCTCTATCACGTTCCACGGTGGGGGTAACGCCCCGCCTACCGAGGTGCTGGTCCAGGCGCAGGGATTCCGTCCCGAAGGGTTCTTGCAGCCTGTTACCATGACCGTTTCGCTGGAAGGCGGGCGGGCAAGATTGCAGCCGTCGGTAGTTACCCTCACGAACCAACTCGACACCTACAGATTTGTGGTGCCGGAGCCTGCACTCAACTCCCCACCGCCTAGTACCTCTTACCTGCCCAATAGCCCACACCGCATAGCTTTGGATGTCCCGACCTTCAACGCACCCGGAGACCCACGGCCGCTTGGTGTGAAGGTGGCGCGGGTGGAGTTGAGGCAGGATTACGCCGGACCGAACCTGCCACCGCTGGAAGCGCTTCTGTGGCCGCTCGTGCTGGTGGCCGGGGTTGGATACCTGCTGCTACAACTCCCGAACCTGCTCGGTTACTTCCTGGTGCTTCCGGCGGGCGCGGTGGTGTTCGCGGGAGTGATGCTGTTCAGGCTGTATGCCGCCGTCTACCTGCCCCCGGTGGCCTTCGTGGTTGGGTTGTTAGCCCTGCTGCACTGGCAGCGTTCCAGGCTGGCGGGGTGGCCCGAATGGGTGGACCGCCTCGGCAAGGTGGTAAACGCGCAGAGGGTGATGCTTGGGGCGATGGCCCTGTATGCAGCCGTGTCCATGTGGGTGCTGCCGCAGGTAGACTGGATCGGGCATGCCGACTATGCCGAGAACGCGGTGATTGCGCGCAACTTCGTGCAGGGGAAGGGCCTCACCGTTGACTACGTGGCCCAGTTCTACGAGCCGCACCTCGGCATCTCGCACCCCGCCGAAACCTGGCCCCTGCTCCAGCCGCTCACCATTGCGCCCTTCTTCGCCTTGTTCGGCCCGGTCACCTGGGTAGCCAAGCTGCCCAACCTGCTGATGATGCTGGCGCTTGCCTGGCTGGTCTTCTCGCTGGCTACCCGGCTGTGGGACTCGCGGGTTGGCCTGCTAGCGGGCCTCTTCACGCTGGCTCACCCCTATTTCTTCAACTCCGTCCTCTACCCAATAAACGACCTGGGCTTCACGCTCATCTTCTTCGCTCTGGCCTGGCTGGTGTGGCACGTCGTTTCGCCCTATCACGACATCTCACCCGATGATACAAATGAGGAGCGGCTGGTCCAGGTAGATAGGAGGGTTGGGCAGCGGAAGCGACTGCTCATGCTCGCGGGCATCGGGACGCTGGCGGGGCTGTTAATCTGGAGCAAGCCGAGCGGGGCTATTCTGCTGCTGGGGCTGCTGCTGTGGGCGGGCTGGCGATGGCTGCAACTGCGCAGGCTTGACGTGCGCAAGATAGATTGGCGGCCCCTGGTACCCGTGCTGGGTGCCTTCGCGCTGGTGCTGGCACCCTATTTCTTGCGCAACATGTTGGCCTTCGGCAAGCCCTTTTTCAGCACCGAGGCTTACGATGCCTGGATTCTTCGCTACTATCCCGGCCACAACTGGGAGGACATTTACAAGTATTACATCGGGGGTGAACTGCCGAACTTCAGGTGGGTAACCGGCGGCAAGTTCGGCTATGAAGTCCTCTTCGATGCCATATGGCTGAACCTCCAATGGGTGTGGCAGCGGGGTGTCCTGGGCGAGCAGGGCAGCGGCGACTTCGTGTTCGGCCTGCTGCCGCTGACGGGCGCGCTGGTCGGCTTAGCGGCGTCTACGCGGCGGGTGGCGAGTCTATTTGGCATGATGGGGCTGTGCGTCGGCCTGTACGGGCTGTTCGTGCTCACCTACTGGCACTACGAGGGCCGCTACTTCCAGGTGGCGGTGCCGTGGCTCTACATGCTGCTTGCGTGGGGCCTGTTCTGGACCTGGGACCACCTGCGGGCGTCCCTCAACGATGGGCTGACGCGCAAGTGGGGGCTGCTGCTCCTGCCTCTACTGTCGGCCCTGTTGCTGTGGCCGTCGCTCGACACGATAGGCAAGCAGATCGAAGCCGACTTGCAACCTACCGGCTTCGTCACCGCCATGCACTGGCTACGCGACAACAGCACGCCCCAGGACGTAATCATGACCCGCGACCCGTGGGAGCTAAACTGGTACACCGACCGCCGGGCCGTGATGATACCCAACGACGACCTGGCGACCATCGAGAAGGTGGCCCGGCAGCACGGTGTCACCTACCTGCAACTCGGCGGGCCGGTGGATGGCATCGACGTTAGGCAGTGTCCCGACGACCCTGCCGCCCCGCAGTCGCGCTACCCCACCGGTACGCGGCCCGTGCTCGGCAGCCTCTATTGCGGCGTGGAGAGGCCCGGCTTCGAGCTTGTTTACAGGCAGAGAGGGCTGACCATATACAGGTGGTCGCTACCCTGAAGCCCAGAAGCCGGGGCAAAAGCAGGAGTGCCGAATATTGGCAGCAGGTTCCGACCTTGTCATTCTGAGCGTAGCGAAGAATCAGGTGGGTAGTTAGGCCGTTGAACTCTAGGACCAAGCCCCTTCTTGTCATTCTGAGTATCATGCTAACGAAGGAATGTCAGCTAATATAGACATATGGTGCCAGGCGACGCCCCGCGATTGAAATCGGGGGCTACACCTTGCAAAGTCCCT
>DASVRN010000107.1:0-53663 GCA_036388595.1 Chloroflexia bacterium | reverse complement strand
CCATTACCGGGACGGCGCTGGGCGTTGGTTACGCTCTACAGACCCTCGGCCTGCAAGACGCGAGCACCAGCGCCAGCAAGGCGGGCTTCATAACGGGCCTGTCGGTGGTAATCGTGCCTCTGCTCAGCTTTGTGGTCCTGCGGCAGCGCCTGGGGAAGTGGACGTTGGCGGGCGTGGTCCTGGCTACAACGGGCCTGGCATTACTCAGCCTGCGACTCGATGCGGGCACGCAGGTCACGGGTGGCGACCTGCTGGTGCTTGGTTGCGCCTTCGCGTTCGCCGTTCACATCCTGCTGGTGGCGCATGCCTCCGGCTGGGCTAACCCCCTGCGCATTACGGCGGTGCAGGTGACGGTAGCGGGGCTGCTTTGCGCGCTGGGTGCGGCGGCCCTGGGACAGCGAGTGCCGGGCATGAGCCAGGAGGTACTGGTAAGCGCCGCTTTCCTGGGGGTTGCCGCCACCGCGCTGGCGTTCCTGGTACAGGTGAGCGTCCAGCGTTTTACGACCGCCGCCCACACCGCGCTCATCTTCACCCTCGAACCCGTTTTCGCCGCCATCTTCGGCATGTGGCTCCACAACGACGTTCTCGGCCTCAACGGCTGGATAGGGGCGGGGCTAATCCTCACGAGCATGCTGGTCACCGAATTGCTCCCATACCTGGCAAAGAGGCACGCCGGAACGTAATTCCATTCCAGCCTGCCCCTTACTTGAAGTCATCTCAGCAATGTAGATATAGGACACGAGCACCCAAAGCCCCCATCTGTCACTCTGAGCGAAGCGAAGAATCTCGTCCATCACCACCCAAATATCACCTTTCTTCCAGCAGGAGAGTACCACAAGAACGTCCACCATCCCGGTGAAGGACGAGATTTCTCACCGAGTTTACCCTGAGCGTAGCCGCATGTTCGTAATGACAAAGATGGGACTTGACTCATGAAATATCGTTGTGCTCAAATACACCAAAAGAGAAATCCCACTTCAAGGCATACTCATGGGAACTTTTCGCGGTCGGGTGCTTCCAACATTGGAACATTGTAGCTCGCCGCCCCCGACGGAATGATTTCGCACTTCAGGGGTCTAGCCGCTATAATTGGGGTAGCCAATCCCCTCTAATAGAAAGAGTACTTCCAAGTATGCAGTCACTAGCAAGCTCCACCTCCGCCGCGCCCCTCGATCTTGAGGTGGTGCATTTTGAGAGCATCGCCAACCGCCGAGCCGCCCGCTACCACATGACCAACGACCTGAAGCTGAAGACGCGCGACGAAGCCGTCCGCTTCATCAACGAGGTAGGGGTGGCCCTCCTCTTTCCGGGCGACAACCTCCCCCTCCCCGACCTGTGGAGCGCCATCAACGGCAAGGAGCGCAAGCTGCCCAAGCACCACCACGACTGGGCGTTGGGCAAGACCTGGGACTGGAAGGACCAGATACCGAGCCGCAAGGAAGCCTGGTACGGCAAGCTGATACGCGGCAAGCCCGCCTTTGTCGCCCTGCGCGACCTCCCGGCCGTGTACGCCCTTTCGAGCAACTACGGGGAGCTTGACGACTACCTGGAGGCTTACCAGGACGGCATGCTCAGCCAGGAAGCCAAGTCGATCTACGAGGTGCTGCTGGCGGAAGGCCCGCTACCCACCAGCACCCTGAGGAAGGCGAGCGGCCTGGGTGGGGGTGGCGACAACGCCCGCCGCTTCGAGAGGGCCATCGTGGAGTTGCAAACCGGGCTGAAGATCGTCAAAGCCGGTATCTCCGACTCGAACCGTTGGAAGTACTGCTACGTGTACGACCTGCTGCTACGGTGGGCGCCCAGCCTGGCCGAGGAGTCGCGCAACTACAACAGCCGCAGCGCCATGCGCCACCTGATCGCTCGCTACCTGCAAAGCAACCTGGCCGCCCCGCCGCTGCTCTTCCCCCGCCTGTTCGCCTGGGACACCAACGTCACCCTCCGCGTCATAGACGAGATGGTGCAAGACGGCACCCTCCACCAAATACGAGTGCTCAAGGCCCCTGGCCTCACCAGCCGAGCCAAGCCCACGCCGGAGGGTGAGGTGTGGGTGACGATGGACGATGGACGATAGACGATGGACGAGAGGAGACGGAACCGCCAAGACGCCAAGGACGCCAAGAATAGCGCCAAGATAAGGATTGTTGCAATGGACGCCGCCCTGTACTCTCTACTCAGTCCTCAGTCCTCAGTCCTCATCACTCCCGTCGTCCATCGTCCATCGTCCATCGTCTAACCAGTGGCCTTGGGTGCCTGCTGTAGCTCTTCACGTAGCTTCAGCCAGCGTAGTATCTGGGCGCGGGTCAGCATGCCCACCAGCGTGCCGCGAGCGTCTACCACGGGTAGCTGGTCGAACTCGCTTTCCATCAGGGTGTCCATGACCTTGTCGAGCCGGTCGGAGGGGTGAGCTACGCGCAACCGCTCGCCGCCGGTCATCACATCGGCCGCCGTAACGGTGCCCCACTCCTCCTGTGGGATGTTCTCCATGTCGGACAAAGTGACGATGCCCAGCAGGCGTCCATCCTGGACCACGGACAGCACGCGCAGGTTCCCCGGCAAGATGTACTGGCTCAACAGGTGGGCTATCGTGTAGGTTGGTGCCACTACCGGCGGAGATTTTTCCATCACCTGCGCTACCGTGACCCCCTTTACCGCCTCACGGATGCGCACCCCTGTCACGCTCTGCTTGGCGGCGTTCAGCAAGAACCAGCCAATGAAGGCCAGCCATAGCCCATCCCAGTTGTTCAGGTAGAAGGCCACAACCAGGCCGATTGAGATGAAAGCATACGCCATCAACTGCCCGATGACCCCGGCATAGCGTGTGGCCCTGTCGTAGTCGCGGAATATGCCCCAGATGATCGACCGCAACACCCGCCCGCCGTCGAGAGGGAAGCCGGGAATGAGGTTGAACACAGCCAGGATGGCGTTGATGTAGGCCAGATAGAAGAAGAGGTTGGCCGCCCAGTCACCCACGTTGCCCGTGACCTGAGTAAAGAGCGCCCACAGCAGTATGAACAGCCCCGCGAGACCCAGGCTAGTGAGCGGCCCCACCACCGCGATGAGGAACTCGTCGCCGGGCGTCTCAGGCTCATCCTCAAGGCTGGCAGCCCCGCCGAACATATACAGCACGATGTCGTTCACCTTCAGCCCGCGTGTGAGCGCCACGAACGAGTGCGCAAGCTCGTGTAGCAACACCGACACGAACAGCATGAGCGAGGCGACGAACCCCAGCCCCCAGTAGGTAACGGGGCTTTCTCCAGGCATCCTGATGGGGAACCAGGAGACTGCCAGGCTGAAGGTCATCAGGAGCAGGATGAGCAGCCAGCTCCAGTGCAACTTGACGTCGATGCCGCTAATCGCGGCGATCTTGAAAAGACCCGACTTCATAGTGAATTCTCAGGCAGCGCCACCCGCCCCTGCGTGGAGTAGGCAGAGAGAAGAAGTGAAACGGATGGCACCGGCACCGGAGTTACGGCCGGGCCTGGTCCGGCAACTCCCCGGCGTAACCGGGATAGCTCGACCTGTCGGGCAGCTTGTACTCCACGTCGCCAAGCAGGTAGCGCTTCACGATGTTGTAGTCCTCGAGGGGCATCTTTTTCTCCAGGAACACCAGCACGGTATACCCGATCTTCTCGGCGGTCTGCCAGTCCATCCCGGACGAGTCGTAGATAGCCCTGGTAAGCTCGCTAAACATAGGTCTTTCCTCCCGGCTTCGTAAGCAAAGTTACAACTAACATAACACACGCCCGCAGGCTACGCAATGGCACTCAAAAGCGAAAAGAAATCCGCAATCCGAACTCCCAATTCCCAAATCCGTCCCATGCAAGCCTTATTCCACCGGCTCCGTACGGCGGGCATTGGGGCCATATCTGGTCCACAGCCGCCGCCCCACGAACAGCCCCAGCACGAGCGCCATAATGACGTAGATAACGGGACCGAGGGGGGCGAGCCAGCCTTCGACCTGGCTCCAGTTGCTCCCCAGGAAGTACCCGGCCAGTATGAGGCCGCTGTTCCAGATGGCGCTCCCTATGGCGGTGAAAAGGAGAAATCGCCCGTAGTGCATCGAAGCGAGTCCGGCGGGCACCGATACGAAGGAGCGCATGCCCGGTATCACACGTGCTACCAGCACAGCGTAGTTGCCATGCTTGGAGAACCACGTTCGCGAGTTATGCAAGTCGGCCCGCGAGAGAAGCACCCACTTGCCGTAGCGGTCCAGCCAGTCGCCTATACGCGTCTCCCCGCCCCAGCGTCCGATGCCGTAGAGGATGCTAGCACCCATGAGCGAGCCGATAGTGGCCGCCACTATCACCGCCACCAGGTTGAAGTGCCCGCTGGCGCTCAGGCTGCCGGACAGCGGCAAGATGACCTCGGAGGGAATTGGGGGAAAGACCGACTCCAGCGCGATGAGCAACGCTATCCCCGGATAGCCCACGGTCGCAATCACGTCGGTCGCCCAGGCTATCAACTGCTTTAGGAATTCACCCATGCGGCAATTATAGCTGAGTGCAACGCGAAAGGCGAAATGATGTGCAGAAAGCTGAAACGTGGTTCTGAAACGTGAAACGTGAAACGTGATGGGGCTTGTGTTATATGGTACGTGAATGCGACTCTTCCGCTGCTACGGGACCAAAGCCGCCCCTTGTCATCCTGAGCGCAGCGAAGGATCTAAGATGGTGGTAAGGAATGCTGTTGAACGTCAGGCAACATGGCGCGGAGGGTCCAGCACAGCGGCTCAACTAGCATCTGAGATCCTTCGCTACGCTCAGGATGACAGGGGAAATAGAGTCCATCATCCAGACAGCACAACATTCACGAACCAAGTTTAGCAAGCCGCATCACGTTTCACGTTTCACGTTTCAGAACCAGCCTAGCTGTTCCTCGTATCGGGCCTCGATACCCTTGGCATGACCAGCAGGAGCACGCCCCCGATGATGAGGAAGATGGGCCACAGCTTGCCGATCATACCGAAGGAAGTATCGGCTAGCATTATGCCCAGGAACACCAACGCGACCAGTGTGAGGATACCCCCTGGTATGAGGTAGGCGACCATCTCTCGGTTGGAGGCGAAGTAAGCAGCGAAGAAGGCAACGCCTACGATCAGCGGGTAGAAGGGCCAGAGCGTGCCCTGGTCGCCCCACGAAATCAGCCCCAGCGTGGTGGCGAAGAAAAACGCCCCGAGCAATAGCGGTATCGTGCCACCCAGCACCATGCCGGACCGCACTCGAACGTCTGTCACTGTGAAGGCCCGAGCCAGGGCAGCCACACCCGCAAGGATAATGAAGGCGGGCCATACGTTGCCCCAGTTGAGGTCGAACGCCCCCTGCGTCACGGCGAAGAAAATCAGACCCAGCACAATTAGCGTTAGTCCACCAACAACGCTGCTGTTCTGGTAGCCCCTGGTATCCACTCTTCTACCTCCTGAAGTGCTACACAAGCATGAAAGCCGTATCGAAAGGCTCCATTCAAGGGTACACCAGGACAATTTATACAGCATCGGCAAAAAGTTGTAGCAGGGATCGTTAACCTTGAGAGGGCACCTTGATACGGGCTATTTCCATGGACCTTGAAGAGTTACCCGAAGGTGACCTCAATAGGGTAAGGTCCGCCTACGACGTCTGGGCGCTTAAGGATAGAGACGACCTGAAGAAGGGGACGCTCGACATTGACACACTTGATGTGGACACTGGTAGCCGACGCTAATCCTTAATGAAGTTCAAGTAGAGCGTGCTGCTTAGACTTCATCCTCATCCAGCGGGTCGTCTACGTCGAGGCCCCGGTTGTCGGGCGCGCCAATGAGCACTTCGCGGGGTTTGCCCTTGTTCTCAGAGTTGGCGGCCGAGATGAGGCCCATCTCCTCCATCTGCTCCACCAGGCGGGCGGCGCGGTTGTACCCGACGCGTAGCTTGCGCTGGAGCATCGACACCGAAACGTAGCGGTTGCGCTTGACGTGGTCGATAGCCTGCTCCAGTAGCTCGCTGTCCTCGTTGGCATCACCCGTGCCCAGCCACTCCGGCATCGGCATCGGCTGCACAACACCTTGCGCTTCGGGCGGCGTATCGATGGCCTCCGGCGAGGGCAGTTGCTTGCGCCAGAAATGCACGATCCGGTCCGACTCCGCGTCCGACACGAAGGTGCCCTGGATGCGAACGGGCTTGCTCTCGTCGGAGGCGGTGTAAAGCATGTCACCCCGGCCCAGCAGCTTCTCCGCGCCCGGCCCGTCCAGGATTACCTTGCTGTCCACCTGTGAGGTCACAGCAAAGGCCGAGCGAGCCGGGAAGTTGGCCTTGATGAGGCCGGTCACTACGTCCACCGACGGGCGTTGAGTAGCCACTACGAGGTGGATGCCGGTAGCGCGGGCAAGCTGCGCCAGGCGACAAAGCGAAGTCTCGACCTCCTCCGGCGCGGTGAGCATCAGGTCGGCTAGCTCGTCAATGATGATGACGATGTAGGGCAGGTGCTCCATCTTTATGTCGGCGTTCTCACGCATGAAAGTGCGGTATTGCTCTATGTTGCGGAACACCTTGCTGATGCCGTCCTTACCCTTCTGCCCCTTCGCGAACAACTTGTAGCGGCGCTCCATCTCCCACAGCGCCCACTTAAGCGCCTCCACCGCCGTGAGGGGCCGCTCGCGGTCGCTCTGCCCACCGGCGCGAGACTTCGCCTGCGCGTCCTTGTCCATGCGCACGTCGGTGACCACCGGGCGCAATAGATGCGGTATGCCGTTGAAGCCGCTAAGCTCCACGCGCTTTGGGTCGATCATAAGCATGCGCAGGTCGTCGGGCGTGAACTGCAAGAGGAAGCCTATCACCATCGAGTTGAGGAAGATAGACTTACCGCTGCCCGTGGCCCCCGCCACCAGCAAGTGCGGCAGTTTCGCCAGGTCGGTAACCACGGGGTGGCCGTGCGTGTCACGCCCCAGGCAGACCTTAAGCCGCGCCTTCGACCCGGCGTATACTTCCGACTCCATAAGCCCGCGCAAGCCCACGATCTGTAGCGAGGCATTGGGCACCTCTACTCCAATACGCGACTGGCCGGGGATGGGGGCCTCGATGCGTATATCGGGGGCGGCCAGGGCCAACGCGAGGTCCTTGTCGAGCGAGGTCACCCGGCTGACGCGCACGCCCACGCCCGGCTCGATAGCGAACTGGGTGACGGCGGGGCCGGTGTTCACTTCCCGCACCGTGGCCTCCACGTTGAACGAAGACAGCGTCTCCTCGATCACCTTGATCTTGGCTTTGATGTCAATCTGGCTGACCTTCACCTCACTAAGTGTGTCAAGCACGTTGACAGGCGGTAGGTTCCACACGTACCCGAAGGGCGACGCGGTCTGTATCTGCGGCGCGGTATCGGTGGGAGTCCCGGCCGATTTAGACTTCAGCTTGTTAATCACCGGCTCAGGCTTGGTCTTGTCAGCCGCCGGGGTCTCGCCGGGCAGCACCACCACCTGAGTAGGCTCGCTCCGCAAGTCATGTGGAGGCAGCACGCCCACGTCGGGGGACTGTGTCTCTTCAGCATCGGTCACCTGCGAAGTGACTAGTTCCTCGTCATAGGCCAACCGGCCATTGATGCGCACCGAACCGGCACGGGCCGCCGCACCCGCGGAACGCTCCCTCAGCAGGCGTGACACGTGGCTGCCCGCGCGGCCCAGAGTTTGTCCAGCGAACCGCCCAGCCGACATGGTTGGCTTGCCGACACCTCGGATAAACTGCCCAAGTGAGACCCCGAAGGCCAGCATGAAGCCCAACAGGCCGATTGCCAGCAGGACGACACCCGCGCCAACAGGGGTCAGATAGTCGGCTAAGAGAGTAGAGATAGCGAGGCCCAGGTAGCCGCCACCCTGCCCCACGTCGGCGGCCCGCTGTCCGTTGGTGAACAGGTGGAGGAAACCCATTGTGCCCAGCAGCATGAGCGAAATGCCCAGCGGCACGAGAGGGGAGACCCAGCGCCCGCCCGCCTTGGCACCCACGAGCAGCAAAATGGCCCCGAGTCCGACGCTCACAGGCACCAGCCAGGCCACCACGCCGAACAGTTCGGCCAGCACCCCGCCCACTACCGCCAGCACTCCCGCGTTGCCACCCAGCCACGCGATAAGCCCCACCGCACTCAAGGCGGCGAGCACCAGCATCAACAGCCCTACCATCTCGCGGCGCAGGTGGGAAGGCACCTCTAACGGAGGGCGGCGCGACTTAGGCTGTAACTGCCTCGGCTTTCCCCCACCGCCGGAATGATTCGGCGGCCTGGAGCTGCTCTTGGAGGACGCCGAGCGACCGCGCTGCTGGCCTGATTTGCCGCCTTCGATCTTGGTCCAGGTTGGACCTGGGGGCTTAGTGGATTTTCTGGCTGCACCTGCGGGCATGAAGAAGACCTCGTGTAAGAATAGTGGGCCGTACGAGCCAAATTAGCACGTATGTTTCGGGGCTGCCACTATTATACTACCGGCCGGAGGGGGTGTGGAAAACTGGGCGCGAGGTCAAGGCAGAGTTTCGCAAGCAACGCCGTCGTGGTCGCCATCGAGCCGGTGGGGATCGCTGGCCGGGCCACCTGCCGCCTCGAAGAAAGCCTGGGCCTCCGCGTGCGTGGCAAAGTCACCGCAGTCACGGTCGGGGCCGCTTGGGTCGTAAGGAAGCGAGTTAGAGACAGTAGGCGCGGGAGCAACAGGGGCTTGTGCGGTAGGTTCCGCTACGTCAGGCGATGGTTGCACCTCAAGCGTGGCGGTCGCCGTGGGCGACTCCGTGGGCCGAGAGCACTCACCCCAGAGGCCCAGTTGCTCTTCGCGTGCCTCAACTTCCGCTTGTACGAACGTCGCCTCATGTTTCACATCCGGCGGGAACGTGGCGGCACGAGCGTAGCCTTGCTTCACCAGTTCCAGGTTGAGCATCGCCGGGCCGGTTGGGGTTTCATACCACACATAGCGCAGCAGGCGACCGAACCTGTCGGTCTCTGACACGTCCTTTTCCAGCATCAGTCGCTCACCCACCGGTGCTATCAGTTCCGCGACCTTCTCCCGAGCCTCCACGCCGTAGCACACCGCCCCCTGGCCGATCTCCGGCGCATCCATGCCGATTAGCCTGATGCTCACCGGCTGCCCTTGCAGGAGCACCTCTATAGTGTCACCATCGATTACAGTCACGAGGCTGGCAGACTCAAGCCCAGGTGTGGGGGTGTTCTCAGGTAGTAGAGTTGGCGTAGAGGAGGGCGGGTCCACCAGTGCCGTCGTACTGGTGGGGGATGCCTCTGTAGCAGGAGGCGCGGTTGTAGCAACCTTGGGGCTAGCAGGAGCCGTGGTTTGCGTCGGCCGTAGCGTGAGCGCCGTTCGGGTCGGAGTGGTGGCTCTCGAAGCCACGGTCGGGGTGTGCGGGAGCAGGGCGGCGGAGGTAGGCTGTGGCAAAGCCGGGATAGGGCCGGGCTGGGTGGTGCGACTTGCCGCGACCACCACAATGCCGAGCCCCACCCCAAGCCACAGCAGGACGCGTCGTCTTCCAGGTGTACGTGTTGCTCCACGTTTGGGCTTCGGCTTTGACATTCCCCCCAATGGCTCCTACTCATGGCAGAAGGGACATCATGGCTGTCCAGGCAACAGCTTACCAAAACGATGCCCGTGGAATAATTCCAGGGCTATAGTTTGCCAGGTCTGCGTACGCCGACTGGTACAGCCAAGATCACACTCTAAGACCTGATAAATCCTAACCAGATGTCGTAGTCCGCCGAAGGGCGGACTTTACAATAGGTAGCCCTGATGTAGCCCTGGAATAAATTCCACGGGCGTCGTTTTGCGGCAGTACAACTAACCACCCAGAAAAGAGAGCCGATGCCGAGCAAGCTCAACACCGGCGCACATCAGTCTACTCACCCGGCCGGGTACCCGTCACCTGCCTGGCGATACGCAACAACAGGTGCGCGAAGGTGGTATTGATTACCTCGAACATCTGCTCCTCAAAGGACATTTCCGGTATCCACTGCACCACCGGGCACTCGTTTTCGTCGTTCAGCCTGGAGGTGGCGAGACACAGAATGTCGCCTTCGCCGGTGTCCATGACCGGCACCAGGTCGCCTGGGAAGAAATCATCAGCGTTTCGCATCAACTCGGTGGCATATACCACGTTTGGCTCGCCATCTCCTGGCACCCCCAACCCAAAGATAACCAGCCCCCCGAACGAACCCGCCCCGTACCGCTGTAGGTAGTCCCGGTACGAGTCCGGCAAAGTCACCGCAAGCTGCTGCTCTGCCACCCAGACTTCCTCGAACGGCACCCCGCCCGCGAAGTTCGCGTACTCAGCATAAGCATCAATCAGTTCAGCAGCTTTGCGTATAGTAGCCATAGCTTCCCCTTCGGGGAATTACGAATTACGAATTACGGGTACTGTTCTGCAATTCGTAATTCGTAATTCGTAATTCGTAATTAGAGTTCTACGACCACAGGTAGCACCATGGGGCGGCGCTTGGTCTGCTCGTAGAGATATTGGCTTACGGTGTCGCGGATCTTCTTGTTGAGGAAGTTCCAGTCGGGCGTGGTGGTGTGGGTGCCGTCCGCGTGGGTGAGGGCCTTCCGAACCCGCTCCTTGGTTTCGTCAAGCAACGGCCCTGCCTCGGCTGCGTATACGAATCCACGCGTAACGATATCGGGGGCGGTCACCAGTTGGCCCGTCTGCCGGTCGATGGTCACTACCACCAGCAACACCCCATCACGGGCCAGCAGTTGCCGGTCTCGTATGACTACCTGGCCGATACCGCCCACGCTCAGGCCGTCCACGTACACGTTGCCCGAGGGCACACGCCCCGCTATACGGCCTTCATTGCGGTTCAACTCAACCACGTAGCCGTTGTCCACCAGGAAGGTGTTCTCCGGCGGCACGCCCATCGACTGGGCAATCTTGGTATACATCACGAGGTGGCGGCGCTCTCCATGAATGGGTATCACGTATTGCGGGCGCAACAGGTTGAGCACCAGCTTGTGCTCTTCCTGGCTGGCGTGTCCCGACACGTGCACCTGCGCGATGTGGCTGTAAATTACCTCAGCGCCCTTCACGAACAAGTTGTTTATGACCCGCCCCACGCTCGTCTCGTTGCCGGGGATGGGGGAGGCCGAGAGGATATAGGTGTCGCCCGGCTTTACGCTCCAGTGACGGCTGTCGTCGTTGGCTATGCGCGAGAGGGCCGAAGTAGGCTCGCCCTGCGCCCCGGTGCAAATCACCAGCACCTCGTTGTCGTACAGCTTGCCGGTATCGCCAACGGGTATCACCAAGTTCTCGGGTATCTGCAAGTAGCCAAGCTCCACCGCCACCTGCACGTTGTTCTCCAGGCTGCGACCCAAAAGCGCCACCTTGCGCCCGTGCTTGTAAGCCAGGTCCATGATCTGCTGCACGCGAGATATGAGCGAGGCAAAAGTGGCGATTATAACGCGGCCCGAAGCGTTGGCGATAATAGGACCAAGGGTGCGCCCAACCGCCTGCTCCGATGGCGTGTAGCCGGGCGTCTCAACGTGCACGCAGTCGCTGAACAGCCCCAGCACGCCCTCGTCGCCCAGTCGCTGCAAAGTAGCGAAGTCGGGCGGGTAGCCGTCCACAGGGGTCGGGTCGAGCTTGAAGTCGCCGGTGTGCACGATTGTGCCGATGGGCGTATGCACGGCGATCATGCTGGCGTCGGGAATCGAGTGGCAGGTGTGGATGAACTCCACCCGCATCTCGCCAAGCTGGATGATGTCGCCCGCGTGCACCTCGCGCAGGTCGGTGCTTTCCAGCAGACCCCGCTCTCGCAGCTTGTTCCGTATCAGCCCCAACGTCAGGGGTCGCGAATAGACCGGGGCGTTCAGTTGGGGCAGCAGATATGCCAGCCCGCCGATGTGGTCCTCGTGCCCGTGGGTGATGACTATGCCCCGGATGCGGTGCTCTTTACCCTCTAAGTAGGTAATGTCGGGGAGCAGCAGGTCAATGCCGAGCATCTCCTCTTCGGGGAAGCCCATGCCGACGTCTATAATGACAATATCCTCGCCGTATTCCACTACGGCCATGTTCTTACCGACCTCGCCAAGCCCGCCTATCGGTATCATGCGCACGAACTCGGTCGTGGGCTGCGGGTCGAGGTACGCGCTTTCTACTCTTTGCCTATTCATTGTTCCTTATGCGCGAGGCAATCTGCGACACTAGCTCGTCCCTGTTTTCGACCCCACCATGAATGGGTACCGTATATGCGTGCGCCTGGGTGTGCAGGAACCGCAGCAGCGGATTGCCAAGCTGGCTGTCCACTTGCGGCCTGTAACTTTCGCGTACTTGCAGGGCGAGAGCTTGCGGCTCGGCCTCACTCTCCTCTTCTTCAGTGTTTGTACCGCCCGGCACTGTTGCCGGGGCGGTTATACTATTGTCGGCTTCCCTGGGGTCTTCGTCCCCGAGGAAAAAGCGTGCTAAACGCCCTCTTTTTTGTTCCGTTTTGAACCCCGCCAGTTGCTCCCACGGGTATAGAAGGTCGAGGCCTCCCATGCTGGTATAGCGAAGACCCTCGGCAGTGACGAGGTAGCGGCTATTGATCTCTTCAAGCAACGTCCAGGCCACGAGGGGTGCGACTACGACTATACCAAGCATCAGAAGCGCCGATACCCACTCCGCACCCTCGATCGCACGGTCCAGGATGGTGACCAGGCTCCAGACCGCGAACACCTCCAGACTGAGTACGCCAATGAGCAGAATAATCCCCTGCCGCCTGCCTTCACGAGACATGCGGTACTCATTCGATATCGAGGACGTGAGTACCTGGGCGGGCTGGGCGCTTGGCTGCGCATCAACATTGGACATAGGTGGCTTGCTACCTTACAGGTCAAAAAATGACATTTGCTTGTACTGCGGCCCCGATTTCTTCTTGCTGCGCCTAGTTGTGGCCTTGGCTTTGGGTTCCTCGGGGGCGGCTGCCTGCGCCTGTGGTGCCTGCGCGGCCGCCGCCACACCTTCTGGCGTGCTATCCAACGCGGTATACTCCGCCGTGACTTCCTGCACCGTGGGAGAAGCCATCTCAGCAGCCTCAGGAGTCGGGACAGCTACTTCAGTCGCTACAGGAGCATCGATTACGGTGCCTGTAGCCGGTTCCTGGATTACCTCGGCCCGGGCTTCTTCCGCCGCCTCCACGCGCTGTTGCGACTCAACCATCATGGGGCGAGTAGATAGACTTTGAGCCGCATCCTCCATGAATAGCGGCAGCTTGCGGAAGTCGTCACGGATGATGTCAGCTAGGCTGGCCTGGTGCAGCCCGGCTGCCGGGTGGTACATCGCCACGCACAGCCGCCCGTCTACCACGCGCGCCGTGCCATGAATCTGGCTTATCCGCTCGCCGGGGAAGAAGCGCGCCATCGAATGCCTGCCCAGGGTGACTATCACCTTGGGGTTGATGAGGGCAATCTGTCGCTCAAGGTAGGGCGCGCAGGCCAGTTTTTCGTCCGGTTCGGGGTCGCGGTTGTTCGGCGGGCGACACTTTACTACATTGGTTATGTAAACCCGCTCCCGCTGCAAACCCGCCAGCGCCAGTAGCTCATTGAGGAAGTTGCCCGCCTGCCCCACGAACGGGCGGCCCTGCTTGTCCTCGTGGTAGCCAGGCCCCTCACCAATGAACATCACGTCGGTGCGAACGTAGCCTTCGCCGGGCACGGCATTGGTGCGCGTCTTGGCGAGGCGACATAGCTGGCAGGTCCTGACCTGTGCCTCCAACTCCCTCATCCCCGACAGCCGGGGCGACGCACTCTTTCCGCCTTCTCCCTCGGACGCGGTGTTCGTCATGGGCCTATTATACTAGATTCCGTGCGGCTAGGCGCGACCGACTACACTCTCTCACGCCGGCAGTCTAGCGTATCCCTCAGCGTCTGCTCGTAGGGTATGGTAGGCTCCCAACCGGTGGCATCGTCCCCCTTATCCTCTCAGCTACTGCGTTCAACTCCTGACGGGGCGGGAATACGCTCCAGTCGCCCTCCAGCTTGAATGTGTCGCCAGCGAAGCGAGGGAAGACGTGCAGGTGGACGTGAAAGACCTCCTGGCCCGCTGCTTCTCCGTCCGCCAGGAAGAGGTTGATGCCCTCGCATTTTATGTCTGAGCGCCTGATTGCCTCCTGCACGCGCATCCCCACCCGGAAGAGTTGCGCGCCCGTTTCCTCGTCCATGTCCGATAGGTAGGTGAAGTGCCTCCTCGGTATCACCAGCACGTGCCCGGTGTTGACCGGCTGGATATCCATGAAGGCGACGGCTAAATCGTCTTCGTAGACCATGCTCGACGGCGATTCGCCCACGATAATGTCACAAAAGATGCAGTCACTCATCGCTGAGGGTGGGCACCACCGCCCCTATCTCCACGCGCCCACCTGATAGACGGTTGGTCGCGGATACGGTTGCGTTGTCACCCACTATCGTCATCCCAGAGATGTCGCACTCCTCGCCAATCATAGCGCCGTGCCCAAACAGGGACTCGGACGACTTGCTCGCCGCGCCAAAGGTGACATCGCTAAACGCAATCACGTTCTCCACCTGCGCCTGCTTCTCTACGTGACAGCCATCACCTAGAGAAGCAGGCCCGGTCACGGCCGAGTTGGCGCGCAGTCTGCACCCTTTACCCAGCACCACCGGACCCGTCAGCCGCGCGCCCTTGTCGATGAAGGTGCCTTCTCCTGCCCATACACCGTCCTGTACCTTCTCGCCCTCGGGTTCCAGCGAGTACTTCAGCCTGCCAATGAGCAGGTCGTTCTGCGCCTGCAAATAGCGCTCCGGCGTGCCCATGTCGAGCCAGTATGCCCCCGAACGGTAGCCATACAGCGGCCTGCCCTCCTGCAACAGCTTGGGGAAGAGGCCATATTCGACGGAGTAGGGACGTCCGGCGGGTATCTCGTCCAAGAAGCGCGGCTCGGAGATGTAGTCCAGCACGTCCGTGTCCATGACGTAGGTGCCCGCGTTGATCCACTTCGACTCGGTGGTACCCGGCTTCGGCTTCTCCAGGAAACGTTGCACGCGGCCTTCCTCGTCCACCTCCACCACGCCATAGGAGCTAACATCCTCCACAGGTGTGAGCGAGATGGTGCAGAGCGAACCGTTCTCCCGGTGGAACCTGACCATATCGGTGAGGTCAAGGTCAGTGAGCACGTCGCCGTTGAAGACCAGGAAGGTCTCGCCCCTGTCGAGGTGCTGCTCCACGTTCTTTATAGCCCAGCCGGTATCGAGCGGCTTGTCTTCCTTCACATAGGTGAGCTTCACCCCCAGGTGCGAACCGTCACCATACGCAGGCTCGAAGCTCTCCGACCGATAGCCCACAGCCAGGATGATGTCGGTGATGCCGTGCGTCTTGAGCAGGAACAAGACATGGTCCAGGAAGGGCCGGTTCAGCAACGGCAATAGCGGCTTAGGCGTGCTATTGGTGAGTGGCCGCAGCCGGGTGCCCTGGCCGCCTACTAGGATGATTGCTTTCATGGGGTTTCTGAAACGTGAAACGTGAAACGTGATGAGGCTTGCTCGGTAGGGTTCGGGGGTGCCCTCTTGTTCTATTTACAGGACCGTATCCCCCTGTCATCCTGAGCGTAGCGAAGGATCTCAGATGTTGGCCTTGCATACCAGTTGGGTCTCAACACCATCGTTCCGATTGCTCAACAGCATCGCCGCGCCACCTTCTTGAGATCCTTCGCTACGCTCAGGATGACAGAGGGGGAGCTTTTGGCCCTGCATAACCGGCTGATGCAACCCCACGCACCCACTACCACAAGCCGCATCACGTTTCACGTTTCACGTTTCAGCTCTAGCTCTCTCCCTCCAATAATCTAAAATGTCCCGCAGGGTCTGCTCGAGGGGTATCCTCGGTGCCCAGCCTGTGCGCCGGTTGAACCGGGTAGCATCGCACACCAGCACCGGGATATCGGACGGGCGCATGCGGGCGGGGTCATGGCGCACTTCGACCGGCACCTTGCTGCCCGCCAGGAACGCGTCCAACACCGCTTGTATGGTGTGCGCCTTGCCGGAGCCTATATTATACACGTCGCCCGGCTCGCCCTTGGTAATCGCCAGCAGATAGGCACGCACCATGTCGCGTACGTCGGTGAAGTCCCGCTCGGCCTCCAGGTTGCCCACGTGGAGCACCGGCTCCTGCAACCCTGCCTCTATTCGTGCCACCTGCCGGGCGAAGGCCGAGGCGACAAAGTTCTCGCTCTGTCCCGGCCCTATGTGGTTGAAGGCCCTTACGCGGATCGTCTGCTGACCCCAGCTAAGGAAGTGTTGCAGGGCGAGCGCATCCTGGGCGATCTTACTCACCGCGTAGGGGTTGTTGGGCCGGAAAGCGGTATCCTCGTCAATCGGGATGTCTTCCGGTCTGACTAGCCCGTACTGCTCCGACGAGCACGCCACCAGTACGCGGGCATCGGGCACCGCCGTCCGCATGGCGGTCAGCAGGTTCAGCTGTCCCACCACATTGTCGGTGAAGGTGCCTTCGGGGTCCTTGAAGGCCAGTTGCACGTTGCTCTGGGCCGCCAGGTGGAAGACGAAGTCGGGGGCTACCCGCTCCACCACCTCCACCGTGTGCGCTGCGTCGAGCAGGTCGCAGCTCAACGTGCTCACCCGCCCGCTGTCGCCCGCCCCCCGCCCCTTAGAGCGGGTTGTAGGGAAGATGTGCCAGTCCGTATTATCGAGCAGGTGCGTGATGAGGTGCTTGCCCACGAATCCACCCGCCCCGGTCACCAGGGCGCGGACCGGGGCGGTGGGTGCGTTCTGCGCTTCCACTATTTACCGCTGGGTGCTTGAGGCGACCTTGCCATCCGACTCGGCACGGTGGCCGTTACCGTCGTTTCCGGCCTGGCCTTCCTTGCTATCCTGCGATGCCTCGGCCAGCCCTGCCTCTTCGCGCAGGGTGTCGGCCTTGTCGGTCTCCTCCCACGGCGCGGTAATGTCGTGGCGGCCAAAGTGCCCATAGGCAGCGGTGGATTTGTAGATCGGCTGGCGCAGGTTCAGGTCGCGGATGATAGCGCCGGGCCGCAGGTCGAAGTGCTTGTCAATAAGCGCGACAATCTGCTCGTCATTGATGCGCCCGGTGCCGAACGTCTCCACCGCGATAGAGATAGGCCGCGCCACGCCGATAGCGTAAGAAAGCTGTATCTCGAAGCGGTCCGCGATACCGGCGGCCACGATGTTCTTAGCGACGTAGCGGGCGGCGTAAGCAGCCGAGCGGTCCACCTTTGTCGGGTCTTTGCCGGAGAAGGCCCCGCCGCCGTGCCGCGCGATGCCTCCGTAGGTGTCCACGATGATCTTACGCCCCGTGAGGCCCGCGTCACCCTTCGGCCCGCCAATCTCGAAGTTGCCGGTCGGGTTGACGAAGTAACGGGTGTTCTCGTCAAGTAGATCACGCGGGATGACCTTGAATATTACCTCGCGCTTGATCGCCTCTTCTATCTCGTCATGTGTCAGGTCGGGTTCGTGCTGGGCCGATACTACCACGGCATCCACGCGCACGGGCTTGCCATACTGGTACTCCACCGTCACCTGTGCCTTGCCGTCGGGACGCAGCCAGCTGAGGGTGGTGGTCTTGCGCACCTGGGCCAGCCGCTTGGTCAGCTTGTGGGCCAGCGCGATGGTGAGGGGCATCAGCTCCTCGGTCTCGTCGCAGGCAAAGCCGATCATCATGCCCTGGTCGCCCGCGCCGATAGACTCTATCCTGTCGTCCTCGCTCATCTCACCCTGCTTGGACTCCAGCGCCTCGTCCACGCCCATCGCGATATCACGCGACTGCTCGTGTATGGACACCACCACGGCGCAGGTCTCGGCATCGAAGCCGTACTTGGCACGCGTGTACCCTGCCTGCTGAATCGTGTCGCGGGCGATTTTCTGCACGTCCACCCAGGCGGTGGTGGTAATCTCGCCCATGACCACGATGAGGCCCGTGGTCGTGGCCGTCTCGCAGGCCACGCGAGCATCGGGGTCCTGTGCCAGTATCGCGTCGAGCACCGCGTCCGAAATCTGGTCGCAAAGCTTGTCCGGGTGCCCCTCCGTCACCGACTCCGACGTAAGAAACAGCTTCGGTGACGACATAAACGTCGAAGTATGAGTGCCTTGGTTCTTTGCCATTATTTCCTCCATTTGGGATTTCGGATTTCGGAATTCGGATTTAGTAGATATCCGAGCAAATCCGCAATCCGCAATCCTAATTCCCAAATCGTCCTACGTCCCGCTCTCCCAGGAGGCAAGGTACTTCTTCTGCTCCTCGGTGAGTTCGTCAATCTGGATGCCCAGCGATAACAGCTTGAGCATGGCGATTTCGTGGTCTAGCTCCTGCGGGATGACGTACACCTTCGGCTCCAGTTGCGGGCCGTTCTTGACCATGTACTCGGCTGCCAGCGCCTGGTTGGCGAAGCTCATGTCCATCACCGAGGCGGGGTGGCCTTCGGCGGCGGCCAGGTTCACCAGGCGACCGTCGGCGAGCAGGTAAAGCTTGCGGCCATCGGGCATGTTGAACTCCTCAACGAAATCGCGCACTATCTGCCCGCGCTCCCCACCGGCCAGGTCCACCAGGGCCGGGATGTTGATTTCGTCGTTGAAGTGGCCGCTGTTGCACATAATAGCGCCGCTCTTCATCACTTCCATGTGGTGGCGGTCTATCACGTTCAGGTCGCCCGTCACGGTGACGAAGATGTCACCCACCTTCGAGGCTTCCAGCAGCGGCATGACCTCGTAGCCTTCCATGACGGCCTCGAGGGCGCGTACCGGCTGCACTTCGGTCACGACCACGCGGGCACCCATGCCACGGGCGCGCAACGCGATACCGCGGCCGCACCAACCGTAGCCGCAAATTACCATGATCTTGCCCGGCAGCAGCATGTTGGTGGCGCGCATAATACCGTCTATGGTGCTCTGGCCGGTGCCGTAGCGATTGTCGAACAGGTGCTTGGTGTCCGACTCGTTGACGGCTATCACCGGGAACTTGAGCACGCCATCCTTCTCCATCGCCTTGAGGCGAATCACGCCGGTGGTGGTCTCCTCGCTGCTGCCCACCACGTCGTTGAGCAGGGAATGGCGCTCGTCGGCGGAAAGGTTGCCCGCCCAGGAGCGTACCTGCGGGTGCACGTCGTCCAGGCGGTCGAGCGCGATGAAGAGCATGGAGGACACCAGGTCGGCGCCGTCGTCCATCGTAATCTGCGGGCGGTGGTTGAGGGCCGACACGATGTGGCTGTAGTAGGTGTTGGTGTCCTCGCCCTTTACCGCGTAAGTGCTGATGCCGTACTCCTCCACCAGCGCGGCGGCCACGTCGTCCTGGGTGGATAGCGGGTTGGAGCCGCACAGGGTGAGGTCTGCCCCACCCGCCTTGAGGGTGCGCATCAGGTTGGCGGTCTCGGCGGTCACGTGGAGGCAGGCGGAGAGGCGCAGCCCCTTCAACGGCTGTTCCTTCTCGAAACGCTCGCGTATCTGGCGCAGCACCGGCATCTCTGCCTCGGCCCACTCGATGCGGTTGATGCCCTTCTGGATGAGTGCGGGGTCGGTGCCCTTAATGTGCGACTTTACGCGAGTGCCCTCGCTCTCCAGGATCATTGTTTGTGGTTTTGCTTCAAGTACCATTCGATTTCACACTCCTAATTTGTGGTTCAACTTCGTACCGGCAACTTACACGTTACTTGCCGTCGCCATTCCTCTTGCTCTTACTGGAACTGAGATGCGTCTCCTGAACGTGAACCTCGGGGTTGTCCTGCAACTCCAGCTTCGTAGCCACCAGGTGCAACAATTCATCCACGTCGAACGGCTTGTACAGCACACCGACGTTCTTGGACACCAGGTAGCCTTCGTTGCCTCTAAGTTCGTTGATAGCTCCGCTACAGACGATTATAGGGATATTCATCGTCTCGCGGTCCATCTTCAGCGCCTGCACAAACTGCCAGCCAACCTGCTCATGGCCGAATATATGGTCGCTTATGATGAGGTGAGGCTTGATCTCCTTGACAAACTCGATCATCTGAGGCCGGTAAGAGGTAAGGGTCACTTCGTACCCTGCTTCCTCATGTAGAATCTGCTGAAATAGCTCCAGTATCTCCTCGGTGTCGTTCACCACCATGATATGCCTGGCCTTGCCCTTACCTTTGCCCTTGTGATCGGACATAGCTACTTTACCTCCTCCACCGCGCCAAGCGCCTCTGCTACAATCAACTCATCGCCGAAGTTCTCGACGTAACGGCGGGCAAACTCTTCCCGCGTGTAGGTATGGGTCTGCGTGCCGTACTGTTCTACCGCGTACACGGCGGCCAGGGAAGCCACACGCCCGGCCCGCTGTATGTCCAGGCCCGACTCCAGCGCGAATACCAGCCCGCCTAGGTACGCATCGCCCGCGCCCACTGGGTCCACTACCTCTGTTGGCCTGGCAGGCGGTATGGCGGCCACTTCGTCGCGGGTCATGATGACGGAGCCGTGCTTGCCCTTGGTGGTCACCACCATCTCGGCGTGCTCCAGGATACCCTGCTGGTCCATGCCGGTCTTGTCCTTGATTAGCTCGTACTCGTAATCGTTGGCGACCACCACTTTGGCACCGCGCACGCCCTCGCTCAATTCTTGCGGGGTCATGCGGATGATCTGCCAGATGGGGGACCAGATGTAAGGTACATCCATCTCCTGGCACTCGCGGGTGAACTTTACGATAGGCTCCGGCTCGGTAGGGCCAATCACCACGTAACCAAGCTCGTCGCGGGGCACCTCGTGCAGCGAGCGCTGCTTGTCGTGGGCCATCGCGCCGGTGTAGAAGCCGGTAATCTGGTTGTTGTCCATGTCGGTGGTGATGTAGCAGGTAGCCGTGAACTCCTCCGGCACCACCTTCACGAAGCGGGTGTCTATGCCGTGCCTGCTCATCCACGCTTCGTAATCGGCCCAGTCGTTCGCGCCGACGGAAGTAAACACCGCGGGCGGTCTGCCCAGCAAGGCCATTGTGTAGGCGATGTTAGCGGCCACTCCGCCACGCTGCCGCTTGAGAGTGTTCACCAGGAAGGAGAGGTTGAGGACGTGTATCTTCTCCGGCAGGATGTGGTCCTTGAAGTGGCCGGGGAAGTTCATAATGTTGTCGTAGGCGACAGAACCGGTAATAAAGGTGGTCATTAAGTTACCGCGATTCTCCTCGTGTCAAAGATAACACCCCTGCTGTTTGCACGCCCTGTGCCACAGAGTCAGGGCCGTGCCGCAACCGCCAGGAAAGGGCCGCCGATTGCCGCAAACCCTGCTCAAACGGGGCGCGTATCAAGCCGGACTCAGTGATTATACAACTAACAAGATTAGCGGGCGAAACGTCGAAGGCGGGGTTGTAAACGGTCGCCTGATGAGGGGCCACTTGCCTGCCCCCGTGGTGGGTCACTTCGTCGGCATGGCGCTCTTCTATAACAATGTCAGCACCAGAGGACATGTGCGGGTCGATAGTGGAAGAGGGTGCCGCCGCATAATAAGGAAGGCCGTGCGCGTTGGCGAGCACCGCCAGGCCATAGGTGCCGATCTTGTTTGCCACGTCGCCGTTGGCGGCTATCCGGTCGGCCCCGGTGATTACCGCGTCAACGCGTCCGGCCTTCATGAGGGAGGCGGCCATGCTGTCAGCGATGAGGGTGTAGGGGATACCCCACTGCCCCAATTCCCAGGCGGTCAGGCGAGCGCCCTGCAAGAGAGGCCGCGTCTCGTCCACCCATACGTGCAGCTTCTTCCCCTGCCTGTGCGCCGTGTAAATAACCCCCAGCGCGGTACCGATGCCCCCCGCCGCGAGAGGCCCCGCGTTGCAGTGGGTAAGCACGTTCATGCCATCCTTCAGCAATTCCGCGCCGTACTCGCCCATGCGCAGGTTAGCCGCCTCGTTTTCCCGGTCCAGGCGTTGGGCGGCGGCAAGCACCGTCTCCCTGATAGTCTCCCGGCTTTTGCCACGAGCCTCACGCGCGGCTTCCATAACGGTGTCGATAGCCCAGGGGAGGTTGACGGCGGTCGGGCGGGTCTGCCGTAGCACTCTCGCGGCCTGTTCCAGGTCTTGCAACAGTGTTGCAGGGTCGCTCGCCCTCGAAAGATGGGCGGCAAGCGCGAGACCATACGCCCCGGCAAGCCCGATTGCGGGAGCGCCACGCACCTGGAGCTTCAAAATGGCCTCAGCCAGCTCGCTTATGCTGCGGCAGTCGAGGAATTCAAGGTGGTGAGGTAAGCGGGTCTGGTCCACCAGGCGGACCGCGCCGGATGGGAGCCATTGCACGGGAGGGGGCACAAGGTGCGAAGTCTCAGGGTCGCCGGTAGCGCCTGCTTGTTCCTCTAGGTTGGTCGGTACCTTATGTAACATCGCTTGTCGCAGGCCCATGTATCAGCCAGGCTGCACGAGGGCACAAAAAAAGTTCCCTCGGCACGAGAGAACTATCAGCAAGCAGCACAACCGTTGCTGTGGTCTCTCATCTTTCAGGCTTTCGCCTGCCGGATTTGGCACCGCCGGCCTGGGTTTTTACGCCTCAGACCCGGTTGCCGGGCTTCACGGGGCCGATCCCTCCGCCCATCTGGATAAGAGTCAGGTATGGGGTTTTTGTCACCAAACGGAATAATATCACAACCGCCAGGGGGTGTCAAGCAAAGGGCGCTCGGCTCCACCCGCAGGCTACGAATAGTGCTCCAAACGCCAGCCCGTGGAAGCAGCCCAGTCCTCCGCGCCCGCCATGATGATGTCGCATACCGGGTCTTTAACGTCGTAGTAGAGATCCCAGTCGGTAGGCCCGTGTTGAGCCAGCGCCAGCTTGGCCTGCCCGTAAGCCGCCGCTGCGAGTGGGTGCGCCCTCATGTAATCGCGAAACAGGAGCGCGTAGCGCCCATTGGCGCTACCAGCCCGGCGCACGTGGAGGTTGATGCGGCGCATATCCGCAACGGGGCGGTACATCTGCTTCTCCCAGTCGCGGTCGGGGTCGGTGGCAGTGGGTGGCCTGTGGTCCCGGTTGAACTCCAGCCGAGAATAGCCCGCCCCCTGGAAAGCTGCCTCCAGTTCGGGCGTAAAGTCGCGTACCGTGACCTGGATATCTATGACGTCCTTCGCCGCGAGGCCGGGCACGGCCGTAGAACCGATATGGTCCACCCTCACCGCCAGTTCCCCCAATGCGTCCTGTAAGGAACGGGCCAACACCGCGAACTCCTCCACCCACACAGGGCGATACTCGACAATCACGATGGCATTGAGGCTGTTCACTCGTAGCTCCTTCAAATTCGGGTACGTACTCGGCAGGAAAAGGTCCGGACCTCATGCGTAGTGGCCTCTCAAATATACTGTTTTCCACCATGATACGCATAACTGCCCCTTGTTGCGGTTGGGGCCGGGGGCTGCTAAACTATGCAGCTAGCAGAGGCAGGTAAATCACCCAGTGTGCGCACCTGTGGCGTGCTGGTTTTTCGCGTTTCTGCTGTGTAGTGAGTTGGCAGACAAGTACAGGTAATGGGTTACCACCCGCATAGCGCGTGCACAGCCGGGGCAAGGAGTGAATCCAGATGGTCAGGAATAGAGCGAGAACGAGGGCACCAATTACTCTGGTGCTGATTATAGCAGCAAGCTTGTTGTTTGTTATGGGCTTATTGGCTAATTCGGCACAGGCGACAGTAATATCGGGCACATTAGGCAAAGATACGTCCCCTCAAGCTCCAGAAGTGGCGAGCTTTGTGTATCACGAACAGTCGAATAGCCTCACCGGCGAAGGCTGCGGCAAATACGTGCTCGACCCTGACCGCACCGCCGACGCAGGGTGGCAGGCATTTAGCACCGGGTATGCGCTGCGGTTCACGTCGGAGTTCCAGGCCAACTCGAACCAGTGGCGCGTCTACTACACCACGGACGGCACGAACCCCGGCGGCTCGTTCGGGGCACCGTTCGGCACGAGCCAGGTGGTGGCGGGCAGCAGCGTATGCAGCTTGAACGACGAGACACAGGGCGGGCAAACGGTGGAGGTCATCGCGGCCACCATCCCCGCGCAGTCACCGGGCAAGACGGTCAAGTATATCATCTCGGCGTGGCACTCAAGCGGTGGTGGTGAGGTGTTCGCCAACAGCGGCACCTGCCCTGGTTGCAACTCTTGCACTCAGTCCACCTGCGCCACCGGGTTCCAGTACAACGTGATAGCGGGCGGGCCTACGGTGACACCTACGCCCATCGCGGCCGCGAGTCCCACACCGCCGGGAGGGGGCTGCAACATCAACGGCCGCTTCACCGACGTACCGGCGGGCAGTCCCTTCTACGAGTGGGTTGAGTGCCTCTACTGCCGTGGTGCGATCAACGGCTACGAGGACAACACCTTCAGACCTAACGCACTGACCACGCGCGGGCAAATCGCCAAGATTGTAGCCCTGGCCTTAAGCTTCGGCGCTTCCGAGCCTGCCAACAACACATTCACCGACGTACCTCCCGGCTCCACCTTCTACGCCTTCGTAGAATCCATCGCCACACGCGACATCATCAGTGGCTATCCGTGCAGCCCCGGCAGCGCGGTCGAGCCGTGCGACAGCCAGAGTCGCCCCTACTTCCGTCCCGGCAACAACGTGACACGGGGGCAGCTTTCCAAGATCGTCGTGATGGCCGGGCAGCAGGCGCTTGGCTGGGCGCTGGCAACGCCTTCCGAGGAAAACCGCTCGTTCGCGGACGTGTCTACAGGGTCCGCTTTCTTCTCGTACATCGAGACGGCATTCTGCCACAACATGATCAGCGGCTATCCTTGCGGGGCGGCGGGCGAGCCATGCGACAGCCGGGGGAGACCCTACTTCCGCGAAGGCCACAACGCCACCCGCGGACAGATCTCCAAGATCGTCTGCACCGCCGTCCGCAACGAAGCCTCCTGCATCACAGCGAAGCCTGCTGAGAAGTAACAAGGAGACGGAACCGCCAAGACGCCAAGATTAGTGCCAAGACGAAGAATATTATTCACCGCAGAGACGCAGAGACGCAGAGGACGCGGAGGTTACGCAGAGAAGAATAGAGGGTGTTTGCGGCAAGGGGAGCATCGTACAGTACGATGCTCCCCTTCGTCTTATCCAAACCATCATTATCTCAGCGTACCTCTGAGTCTCTGCGGTGAATAATCTACTTGGCACTCTTGGCGTCCCTAGCGTGATGCGGTTCCGTCTCCTTGTTATCAGAGCAGATGGCATGTTGCTTGCAAGACAGAGTGGCTACATTTCCATTCTGAAGGGAGAAAGACGATGAAGAATGTTACCAGGGCGCTCGGCGCTACGTTGGTGGCTGGGGCGCTATTGGTGCCGTCAGCGGTTGCCCAGACGGGTGGGCCTACAGCCTCAGCCGACATTATAGGCACGCAGGGGCAGACGGTCGGCATGGCCCACTTCACACAAGACAGTGCGGGCGGTGTGCGAGTGCACGTAGTGGTGCAGGGATTGAGGGGACTGGAAGGGCAGCATGGCATCCACATTCACGCGGTGGGCACGTGCGAGCCTGACAAGCAATTCAGCACCGCGGGCGGCCACTTCAACCCCACGGGCGCGCAGCACGGGCTGATGAACCCGCAGGGGCCGCACGTCGGTGACCTCCCCAACCTCAGCGTTGACGCTAGCGGCGCGGGCATGCTCGAATACACCAACAACCTGATCTCGCTCTCGCCCGGACCGAACAACATCTTTGATGAAGACGGCGCGGCTATCGTGATACACGCGGGCATGGACGACGAGGTATCCGACCCGGCAGGCAACAGCGGGGCACGCGTGGCCTGTGGTGTGATACGGCTGATGACCACCGAAGGCGGGGGTGGTACAACAGTAGGGATGCCCCGCACCGGAGCAGGTGAGGCAGCAATGCCGTGGCTGCTGGCCCTGGTCGCTTCACTAATGACGGGACTCGGCGCGTTCGCACGCTCCCGCAGCCGGAAGCAATCCGCTATCCGCGTTCGCGTGGACAGGGACGACAAGTTATAGGTTAGGCTCGATCAGGCTCGAAAGGTAGAAAGAAAGATGGACGGAACTACAAACGGGGTCCACGGCATACACCATATCACCGCGATAGCCGGGGACGCGCAGGAGAACCTCGACTTCTACGCGGGAGTGCTGGGCATGCGCCTGGTGAAACGGAGCGTTAACCAGGACGACCCTACCACTTACCACCTCTTCTACGCCGACGCGGAGGGGCAACCCGGCACCGACCTGACGTTCTTCCCCTGGGCCAATATGCCCGGAGGCCGTAAGGGGTATGGGCTGAACGTGGAGGTGCCGCTGGCGGTCCCCTCAGGTAGCCTCGGCTACTGGGCGGACAGGCTGGGCCACTACGGTACCATGACCGGGGACTCGGAGACGCGCTTTGGCGAGCGCACCCTGCCCTTCCGCGACCCGCACGGCCTCGACCTCGCCCTGGTAGAGACCAACGACCCCCGTCTCTTCACCCCGTGGGACGACAGCCCTATACCCGTCGAACGCCAGATTAGAGGTCTGCATGCTGCCCGCCTGTGGGAGCGGAGCCTCGACAACACCGCCAGGTTCCTTACCGGCGCGCTCGGCTTTGAGCGGCTGGCTGAGGATGGAGGCTGGGTGCGCTTCGGGGTGGACGGTGGCGGTTCGGGCAAGATCGTGGACATATACGAAGTGCCGGAACTGCGCCTCGGACAATGGGGAGTAGGCAGCGTGCATCACGTCGCCTGGCGGGTACCCAATGACGAAGCGGAATTAGAGGTGCGGCGCCAGGTGATAGCAGCGGGAGGTCGCCCGACAGAGGTGATAGACCGCTTCTGGTTCAAGTCAGTCTACTTCCGCGAGCCAGGCGGGGTGCTCTTCGAGCTTGCCACCGACGGCCCTGGCTTCGCAGCCGACGAAGACCCTTCCCACCTGGGCGAACAACTGGTACTGCCACCCTGGCTAGAAGTCCAGCGCAACGCGATAGAAGGTGCGCTCCCCACGCTGACTATGCCGGCTGCGCAGGTAGGATAAACAGCCGAAATTTAGTGCCTAACCGGACTACCTGTAATTAGACAGGTAGTCCAGGTGGCGTGCCCGCTCCGGCTCGCCAAGCTCCCCCAGCAGGCCCGCGAAGTCAAGCGGCTCGCGGCTGAAGGTGAACGTGCCGTTTACTTGGGGCCACTCTTCGCGTGCTCTGTCCCAGGCCAGCTCTATGCCGTTGAAGTCGGGGTCGTGCAGGTATATCGCCTCGTGCGTGCCGTGGTCGGAGGCCCCATCTATGCCCCAGTCGGCGTCCAGCAGCCGCGTGAGGGCCACCGCTAGGTCGCGCCGCGTCGGGTAGTTGATGGCGAAGTGGTACAGGCCCGTGGTGCCGGGCGCGGGAGGCTGTCCGCCGAGGCTTTCCTAGGTGTTCAGGCCGATGTGGTGGTGATAGCCGCCCGCCGAGAGGAAAGCCGCCGTCCCGAAGTTCAGAATGAGGTCGAAGCCCATAACGTCACGGTAGAACCATATGGCGCGGTCCAGGTCGGCTACTTTGAGATGCACGTGGCCGATACGTGTTTCAGAGGGCAGCGCGGGCGTGTTCCCGCCAGTCGTTTGCGTCGTGTTGATAGCGTCTGTCATAGTGGGTCAATCCTCCCTCACGATTATATGAAGTCGGGTAAGTACGAGCAAGCCACATCGATACCAGCCGTCAAGAGCCCGCAGGTGAGTCCAATTTCCGAACGCAACCCGTGAATAATACTCAATAAGTGCCGGTTCCATTTGGAGTTGGCACCACTTCTGCTCAGTATGACCATTCCTATACCTTACATTACCCGGTCAATCGGTGAAGCTGCCGGCGCTAAGCTTCCGGTGAGCAGCAGCCTAGCGTTGCGTGGCATTAGGAGGACAAGATATGAACGTGAGGAAAACGGTAACCATCAATCGCTCGGCTGAGGAGCTTTACAACTTCTGGCACAACTTCGAGAACCTGCCCCGTTTTATGCAGCATCTAGAGTCTGTCCAGGTGACTACCGACGGTCTCTCGCATTGGAAAGCCAAGGCCCCCGTCGGGCAGACCGTGGAGTGGGACGCCCGCATCACCGAGGACGAGCCAAACAGGCTGATTGGGTGGCAGTCGCTGGAAGGGGCGGACGTGCAGAACTCCGGCACCGTGACCTTTGCCCCCGCTACGGGTGGGCGAGGCACCGTGGTGCAGGTGAACATGCAATATGACGCGCCGGGCGGCCCCCTGGGCGTGCTGATCGCCAAGCTGTTCAACGAAGAACCCGACATGCAGGTGTTCGAGGACCTGCGCGCCTTCAAGCAGGTGATGGAGACCGGCGAAGTCGTGCTCTCAGATGCCACGTTATCGGGTACCCGGCTGAAACAGCGCCCCGGCCAACCACCTGAGACCTGGCCGCTGCCCGAATCCTCATAGCTAGCTTCCCGCAATATATCTGCGGTAATGATACATAGCAAACGGAAGGAGAGAACCTAGTGAAAGCCAATTGTTGGATGGGCACCAAGAAGGTAGAAGTACAAGAGGTGCCCGACCCCAAAATCCTGAACCAGCACGACGCCATAGTTGATATCAGTTCCACCGCGATTTGCGGCTCCGACCTGCACATGTTCAACGGCCTGCTGCCTACGATGGACCGGGGCGACGTGCTGGGCCACGAGTTCATGGGCGAGGTGGTCGAAGTGGGGCGCGAGGTGAAGAACCTGAAGGTGGGCGACCGCGTGATCGTGCCCTTCCCCATCTCATGCGGTAACTGCTTCATGTGCCAGAACGAACTGTACTCAGGGTGTGAGAACACCAACCCCAACGGGTGGCAGCAAGAGCTGGTGTGGGGGCACTCTACAGGCGGAGTTTACGGCTATTCGCACATGCTGGGCGGGTATGCAGGCGGACAGGCAGAGTACGCACGTGTGCCTTTCGCTGACGTCAATCCGCTCAAAATACCCGAGGGCATCGAGGACGAAAAGGTCCTCTTCCTTACCGATGCCTTCCCGACCGGGTACTTTGGCGCGGTCAACTGTGACATCCAGCCGGGCGACACTATAGCCATCTGGGGTGCCGGTCCTATCGGCCAGTTCGCCGCCCGTAGCGCCTTTCTGCTGGGCGCGGAGCGAGTAATCGTAATCGACCGGCTTGACTACCGGCTCCAGATGGCGCGTGATGCCGGGGCCGAGACCATCAACTTCGAGGAAACTGACGGCTTGCTGCTCGACGTTATCAAAGATATGACGGGCGGGCGCGGGCCGGACGCCTGTATTGACGCTGTTGGTATGCAGGCCACGGGAGGCGGCATACTGGGCGCGCTCGACCACGTGAAGCAGGCAGTGAAGCTTGAGACCGACCGGCCGATAGCCTTGCGAGAGATATTCCTGGCAGTTCGCAACGGCGGTAGGGTCTCCATCGTGGGCGACTACGCCGGTGTCATCGACAACCTGCCGTTCGGGGCGGTGATGAACAGGGGCATTACTATGCGCATGGGGCAGGCCCCGGTGCAGAAGTACTACCGCCACCTGCTGGAGAGGATCCTCAATGGGGACATAGACCCCAGCTTTGTCGCCACGCACACTCTGCCGCTCGACGAGACCCCGCGAGGGTACGAACTGATGGACAACAAAGAGGACGGCTGCGTCAAGGTTGTGCTAAAGCCCTAACACGAGGCAGCATAGACATGAGGGTCAACCTCGTCCTTTTGTTAGACCAACAAAGAAGCCACTCCTGGTACCCGGAGTGGCTTCTTTACACCTACTCAATACAGCCTTGAATTTCCCCGCTACAAAACGTGATTTTAGTGATATAATCTGTAGTGCGGCAGACTGCTATGGCAGTTCTGTCGTCATGTTGGTCTTGTGTTGAATAGCTCTTGGAAGGCGGCCCCACGAGCCCCGCTTGCCGACCCCTAGCAAGGGAGATGAAACTATGTCTGCTACAGACTCAGCGTCCACGCGCACAGCGTCCCCTATGAAGAGGGCGCGAATTGTGGTGCTTGCCCTGCTAAGCACCCTCTTCGGTTTCGGCTGCATGACCTGGACCACTATGGTCGAGGTCACGCGGGACCAGGATGGACAACACTTCGTCGGAACCAGCATACGGTACGAGTTCAACAAGCAGCTCTGGGATGAGCTTGAGGCCGACGACCGCAAGAGCCTCTCCGGCTTCGGTGACCCGCTGAAGGAGCAGGGGTGGAACGTTCAGACCAGCGATGGCGGCCGTATCATCAACATCACGCGGGACCCCGCTACCCTCGACACACTCAAGCAGCAAGGCTGGACGGTCACCGAGCAGCAGGTGGAGACAGGACGTATCGTCACCGCCACCCTGCCGTTCCTCGGCGCGGGCGGTACTACCTCCGAAGACCCATCCAAGGAGCCGATTCAGAACATAACCGTCCTCATTGACGAATCCGACCCTGCGGCCACCAGGTATACGTATCGCTCGACGGTCAAAGTGGACCTGTCTGAACAAGCGTCTGACGCAGGTTCTAGCTCCCCGCCTCCTGCGGACGGAGAAGACTCATGGGGCGTGATGATTGCGACAGCGGTGGCGGAAAGCCCCCAGGTACAGAAGATGGAGAAGGCACTCAAGGAGGCCGGGCCGCCAAAGATAATCGTAGGTGCGGCATTGCCTGGCCTTATCGAGACAGCTACCATCAATGGCGAGCCGGGCGGCACAGTCGGGGGGAACACTGTCGAGTGGACTATCAACACAGAGGTGTCAGGGACTTACAACCTGGAAGCCACCGCAACAGGCGCGGAGATGGAACTGGCTATTACCCAGTTCAACATTGAAGGCACCGAAGTGACTACGCCTGATGGTACGGCGTTCTCCATCAGCGACACTTTGAAGGTGAACCTGCAAGTTGCGGCGCAGAACAAAGAGACCAAGGAACAGGACTTAAAGAAGTTCAACCCGATCAGCGTCAAGCTCTATTATGACGACAAGGAGATCGACTCGGGCCAGACAGATGGTGAAGGGAACGTATCGTTCTCATTCACTCCACCTGGTGAGGCTCCTTCAAGTGAGGCTCCTGCTGAGGACGCTGCGGACCTCAGCAGCCACACCGTCAAAGTCGTAGCCAGCAGGAAAGGCTTCGAGGATGCAGAAGAGTCAAAGACTATTCAAATCAGCAGCGGCAAGAAGAAGGACGGCGTAGACCTCACCATCGACCACATAGAGGTGGTGCAGGTAATTCAGACCAAAGACAACAAGATGCCACTGGTGGCGGGCAAGAAGACTGTGGTCCGCGTCTTTGTGAAGGGCACCGGAGACAAGACCGGCGTCATCAGCAACGTCAGGGGATCGATCTTTGTCTGGCCCGAGGGCAAGAGTGAGGTGGAGGTTAGCTCTGCGGCCAACGAGGCCATAAATGTCATAAATGATGCAGTGCCACGCCGTGACGATACAGGTGCCTCGCTCAACTTCGTCATTCCCCGGGAGCTAACCGGTGCGGGAGTCTTCAGCATAAAGGCTGTTGTTAACCCCACCCACGGAGTAAAGGAATCAGATTTCGACAACAACGAACTGACCGAGGCGTTCGAGTTCGTCCAGCGCAACGGCCTGCGTGTGGGCTTCCTCCGTATCGGATATTTGCCCCCAGGCCAGACAGGGTGGGCGTGGCCGGGCACCAACATCCCCGACTACGGCCAGCAGATGAGCAAACTTTTCCCCGCCGCTGACGGCGCTGTCCAGTACTACGAGCTTCCTTTCAGGGTTCGCGCCAGGAGGCTCATTGACAGTGACGACGCTGGAGAGGAGCTTAACTGGAGCCTCAGGGAGTTCTACGACCGCATGGAGGGTGACAAGCCGGATATAATGATTGGCTGGCTCCCGAACGAGTATGCTAAGACCTTCACCTTCGGCGGGCTGGCAGAGACCGTGATGTCTGGGCAGGTGGCTCGCGTTGCCCTGGCCGTCGACTATCGCACTGAGTACTCTTCCAAACATGTGCTGCCTCACGAAGTGGGCCACAACCTCGGTCTGGATCATACCGGCACAAAGAGTGATTCTAGTACAGATTGCCGCCTCTCCGTAAATCGTGGCTCCAGCTACTGGCCCAGTGAGTATGGCGACAGTGCCTCCATACAGGAAGTCGGGTTCGACACGGAGCAGATGAGCGTGATACCCGGCACTTTCTACGACCTCATGGCGTACTGCTCCGAACAGAAGACCTGGTTGTCAACCTACCACTACAAGAAACTCTTCGACTACAACCTGAGACCACAGGGGTATTTTGACACCACCCAGGCCCACAAGGTATGGGTGCGAGGCTGGGCCTCACTCAGAGGTGACGCCGCCCGCATTGAATTCGGAGGACTACCCGACTCTGGTTCTGGCGGTGGTACATCGTCGCAGGCCCTGGGCAACTCGCCCGGCCGCGCCTACGGCCCCGGACTTGCTAGCAACATCTTCCTTCCCCTCACCGCCAGGAGGCTGGAGGTAGCAGGACAAGCAGCACAGCGCGAAGGCGAGGGAAACCATTGTCTGCGATTCTTGGATGACGCAGACGCACCGCAATATGAGCGATGCTTCGACCTGACGTTCCAGTCCGCGGAGACCTCAGAGCCGTTAGAAGGCTCGGGCTTCGTCCTGGGGGTGCCCGATCCCGTAAACGTCGCGCGAGTAGCTCTTGTACGCATTAGCGGAGGCTCAGAGCAGGAACTGACTTCCCTGGAGGTCAGCGGGAACGCACCCGCGCTAACGATTACCTCACCAAAAGCTGGTGATAACTGGGCGGGAGAGCACACTATAGAATGGTCGGGCAGCGACGGGGACGGCGATAGCCTGCGCTACGATATCCAGTACAGTCCTGACGGCAAGAAATCGTGGTACCCTCTGGAGGTTGGCTCCGATGCTACCTCCTATACCTTCTCTACCGACGAGATACTGCCGAGCGACCTGACATACATCCGGGTAATGGCGAGTGATGGCTTCAACACCACCAACGCCGAGGTAGGGCCGCTGGTTGTGCCACAACAACCCAATTCTCCTGAACCGCCCCCGGCCGCCTTTACGTACGACGCCAGCTCTCAAGCTGCTAGTGACACCTTCCTCGGCGGCCTGCCTTCCTGGAGCTTGACAGCGATCATAACCGGGACAGTTGCGGTTGGACTGCTTATCATGGTGGGCTTCGCTATGTCCCGTTCCAGGCGGCGCGCACAGGTAGCTCCTGCCGGGGCCATGCCCACACCGCCTGCATACACGCAAGCGGCACCGGTTCAACCTGCGCCACCTGTTGCGAGCGCACAATACTACCAGCCCGTCCAGCCGCAGACCCCGCCAACGCCATATGCGGCAGCAGGCCCGAACCCCTTCCAGGCGGCTCAGATGTCATACGGGCAGTGGCAAGCAGCACTGTCCGCGGGGCGCGTAACCCGCCAGCAGTATGAGGCTGCCGTCAACTCGATCCGTGTGCAGGACCAGTACGGGCGCTACTGGATGCTGGGGGCTTACGACGGACTCTGGTACGTCTACGATGGCCGCTCCTGGGTACGTGCTAACCCGTCATAATACAGCCCTGGCAACGAGCGGCAAAGGCCGCTAAACCACGGCCGGTAGACAACTTAAATAACTATTGACTCGCAATTAGCAGTGTGCTACACTTGCTCACATCGGGATGCGCTCTAGCATAGTCCTCTCGACGTTTCTCTCTCTTCTTTGCCTACATCCACACTAAGTTCGTGGTCGCTACACTGTGACCGTGAATGTCTTCGCTTGCGGGCAGTACGAAGGAGGGTCGAAACATGAATAGGAACGAGCGGGCCTACGATAGCAAAAAACGTTACTTCCAATTCCTTGTACTGACCGGTGTGATGCTGATAGCCCTGCTGAGTACCGTAGCGGTAGCAGCGGGCATGACAGCCATGGGGAACAGCGTGGCGGCGCTCCCCGCGAAGGGAATTCTCCCGCCGAACGGCCAACATACCGCCACGCCCACCGAAACCCGGTGTCCGGTGGTCCCCTGCGACCCTAATGGTGCCACGGCCACCGCATGTCCGAACCCTGCTGTCGGCTGCCCTTCCGCCACGGCCACAGTGTGCGTGGACACTACCGGGCAAGGTCTTTGTCCCTCACCCACAGCCACCTGCGCGCCTGGGGCCATCTGCGCGACGGCTACAGCTACGTGCGAGCCGGGGCATTGCCTGACCGAGACCCCCACCGCCACGGTGTGTGCGGGCAATAACGGCCAGTGCGCCTCACCCACGCCCACTTGCGATGCCGGTATACCATGTGCCACAAGCACCAGGACCCCTGAGGCCACGGCCACCTGCAATACGGCCGATTGCGACAAAGAAACCGCAACCTCGACCGCCACAGTGTGCTCCGGCTCCAACGGTCAGTGTGCCTCCCCAACGCCTACGTGCGACGCAGGCATCCCCTGTGCGACCGCCACCCACACAAAGGCACCGGAGGCAACAGCCACTCCTACCTGTGACGCAGGTATTCCATGCGCCACTGCCACGCCTACATGCGACGACCCTACCGGCCAGGGCCACTGTGCCACCGCGAGCGCAACACCAAAGGCAACAGATACGGCCACGCCGCGTCCAAGCTTCACACCCACAGCCACAACGAAGGTAATCAACACGTCAACGGCCACCAGGACCTCGACGCGAACTGCCACACCACAGCCAAGCTCTACGCCTACGGGTACCACCACCAGGACCCCGACCCGTACTCCCACCAGAACTGCGACCGCGTCACCCACCGTTACCTGCGTCACGGCCCCCTCGGGCATGACCCACTGGTGGCCTCTGGACGAGCTAAGCGGCAACATCGCCAACGAAAGCGTCTTCGGGGCGAACGCCCTGGAGCTTAACGCGCCCGCGCACGTGCCCGGCAAGGTAGCGGCAGGCTTGAACTTCAACGGGGTCAACCAATGGGCAGCCGTCGTGCCGCCCTCGAACTCGCCTCAGCTTGGCAGCGGCGACTTCACCATCGACACCTGGATCAGCATACCCGTCGCCTCGCTGGTAGGTACGCAGGTCTTCCTGGATGGTCGAAACTTCGCGCCGCGCGGGTACTCAATGTTCCTCGTAAACGGCAGACTGGGTCTGCAAATGGCCGACCAATTGCCCCCGCCGGGCGGCTGGACTAACTACATAGCGCCTTCGGCAGGAGCGCTCGCAAACCCCGGCTGGCACTTCGTGGCGGCCACAGTGCGGCGCGTGCCCAACGGTGGGACGCTCTGGGTGGATGGGGTGCCGGTGCTCACGTTCACGCCGCGCATGGGCAACCTGAACAATAATGCCCCGCTGTGGATTGGGCGGCACCATCCCAACTCCGTTTCCAATAAGACCTCCTACTTCCGCGGCAGCCTGGACGAGATCGAGTTCTTCCGGCGAGCACTCACCGCCGCTGAGGTGATTAGCATTTACGAAGCGGGCAGCCGGGGCAAGTGCAAAAAGGAACCTGCCCCGCCGACACCAACCAAGACGCCCGGTCCATGCCACTGGTGCCAGAGGGACGTCCTCGTCGGTAGCCCATTCTACCTCTACGTAACCAACTTGGCCTACCAGGGCGTGATCGGCGGCTATCCGTGCGGAGGCCCCAACGAACCATGCGACCCGCCGGGTAACTACCCGTATTACCGTCCGAACGCCAACATCACGAGGGGGCAGATTGCCAAGATCGTTGCCATCTCGGCAGGGTACAACGACGCCCCCACGGGTCAAACCTTTGCCGATGTCCCACAAGACCACCCCTTCTGGCTCTGGATCGAGCAGTTGAGCAGCCGGGGCCATATAGGCGGCTATCCGTGCGGGGGTGATAAGGAACCTTGCGACTCGTCCAGTAGACCGTACTATCGATCCGGCAACAACACCTCAAGAGGTCAACTGGCGAAGATCGTCGCGAACGCAGCAGGGATAGATGACGATCCAGGCGAGCAGATGTTCCAGGATGTCCCACCGGACCACACTTTCTACAGCTACATCAACCGTCTGTCACGGCGCGGCGTAATCAGTGGCTACGAGTGCGGTGCCGCAGGAGAGCCGTGCGGACCCAACAATATGCCCTATTACAGGTCTCACTTGAACGTGACCCGAGGCCAGGCGGCAAAAATCGTCGCGAATACCTTCTGGCTCGATGACTGGCTAGAACCGTAGAGGACATGGTGTAGCCTGCCAGGTAAAGCAAGCACCTCTATTGAATAGAGGTGCTTGCGCATGTACTATACACGCTTGCCAAGTCATTGCTTATGTTATTGCCTGGCAGCGGTATTGGGGAGGGGATGTTTGCTCATTTCAGCAGGTACGTCAGGACCGTAACCCGCGCTCAGCCTCGCTTTTCGTAAGGCAGTAGCGAAGTCCTCCGCAATGCCCATTGTTTCGCCGGTGCTCTGCATCTCGGGGCCGAGGACAGGTACAAGGGTGGGAAATTTCTTGAAGGGTAACACGACGGCCTTGACTGAAACGCGGCCGGTCGCGCGCTTTTGGTCCAGTTCCACCTCCGAGAGAGGCGTGCCCATGATAGCCTGGGTAGCGATACGAGCGAGCGGCAGGCCGGTAGCTTTGCTGGCGAAGGGCACAGTGCGCGAGGCCCGTGTGTTCACCTCAAGCAGGTAGACCGCGCCGCCCTTCACCGCGTACTGCACATTCATCAGGCCAACCACGTTCAAGTGTAACGCCAGCGAACGCGTGTAGCTCTCTACCTGGCTGATTACGTCAGCGGAAAGGGACTGGGGCGGATAGACGCACGTGCTGTCGCCTGAATGTATCCCGGCGCGCTCCAACTGCTCCATGACCACGGTGAAGACGTTCCGGCCGTCAGACACAGCATCAACGTCTATCTCGGTCGCGTCCTGCAAGAACTGGTCTACCAGCACCGGGTGCTTGCGCAACTGCTCGCCCAGGCTCTGGAGGTAGGCTTGCAGGTCCTCCTCGTTATGTATGACGCGCATCCCCCGTCCACCAAGCACGTAGGAGGGGCGCACCAGCACGGGGAAGCCAATCTTCGGGGCGAAAGTCGCAAGCTCGGTGTGGCTGTGGGCAATCGCCCACCTGGGTGCCGGGATGCCCAGTCGCTCGCACAGCCGGGCCATCTTGTCCCGGTCCTCGGCTGTGCTGATCGACTCCGGCGAAGTACCCAGGATGTTGACCCCGGCAGCCACCAGTGGATTTATCAGGTTGAGGGCGGTCTGCCCGCCAAACTGGGCTATCACCCCTAGTAGTCCTTCCTGCTCGTGCTCTACCACGTTCAACACTTCTTCCACCGTAAGCGGCTCGAAGTAGAGGCGGTCGCTCAGGTGGAAGTCGGTGCTTACCGTCTCGGGGTTGTTGTTGATGACGATGGCCTTGATACCGGCCGCGCGTAACGCCTCCACCGCATGCACCGATGAATAGTCGAACTCGATGCCCTGCCCGATACGTATCGGCCCGCTCCCCAGCACGATCACCTTAGGCCCGGCCAGCGGCTCCGCTTCGTCCTCCTGCTCGTAGGTAGAGTAGAAGTAAGGGGTCGTGGCCGCGAACTCCCCGGCGCAGGTGTCCACCATCTTGTAGGTGGGCCGTACGCCCAGGTCCCGCACGTGACGCCGAAGTTCCAGGCTCTTTTGCAGGCGTTCGTGTTCGCCGGCGTGAAGGCCGCCCCCTAGCGCCAGCAGGTGGTCGTCGGAGAAGCCCATGCGCTTGGCCTCCGCTATAGTAGCCTCTGGGTAGTCCCTGTAGCGCTGCTCCATCTCGTAAATTGCGGTTATGCGCGTGATGAACCAGGGGTGGATGTGCGACAGACCGGCGATACGCTCAATGCCCCAGCCGCGCGCTATTGCGTTGTAGATGGCAACGGGCCGCTCAGGGGTGGCATGTGCCAGGCAGTCCTCGATCCGCTCCTCGGTCCAGGCGGGGCTTACCTTCAACCAGGCCGAGCCAACATCCAGGCTACGCAGGGCCTTGAGGAATGCCTGCTCGAACGTCCTGCCTATCGACATGACCTCGCCCGTGCTCTTCATCGTCATGCCGAGTCGCTGGTCCACATTGCGGAACTTGTCGAAGGGCCAGCGAGGTAGCTTCACCACCACGTAGTCGAGGGCTGGTTCGGCGCAGGCGCTCGCCCCTGTGATCTCGTTCCTCAGTTCCGCGAGCCTGTACCCCAGTGCGATCTTGGCGGCCACGCGAGCTATAGGGTAGCCGGTGGCCTTAGAAGCCAGGGCTGACGAGCGGGACAAGCGTGGGTTCACCTCGATGATGGCGAACTCGCCGGTCTGCTGGTTGAGGGCGAACTGGCAGTTGCAGCCGCCGACCACCCCCAGCGACCGTACGATCTCCAGCGAGGCGGTGCGCAGCCGCTGGTAGTCTTCGTCCGAGAGCGTCTGGCTCGGCGCGACTACTATCGACTCGCCCGTGTGGATGCCCATCGGGTCCATGTTCTCCATGTTGCACACGATGATGGCGTTGTCGTCAACGTCCCTGAGCACCTCATACTCTATCTCGGCCCAGCCGGTGACGCTACGCTCCAGGAGTACCGAACTAACCGGACTATCGCGCAGTCCCGTGGTTACCAGTTCCTCCAACTCTATCTCGTCCCTAACATGGCCGGAACCCGTACCGCCCAAGCAGAAGGCCGCCCGCACCACCAGGGGGAACCCCCTCCGCGCTGCGAAGTCCCTGGCCTGCCACAGGTCGGACACGGAGACGTGGGCCAACACAGGCTGCCCCGTTGCCATCATAAGGTCGGCGAACATCTGCCGGTCCTCGGCGGTGCGAATGGTGGCGGTCGAGGTACCCAGCGTACGCACCCCGAACTCGGCAAGCACGCCCGCCCGCTCAAGGTCCACCGCCAGATTGAGAGCCGTCTGCCCGCCCATCGTGGCGATCAAGCCATCCGGCCGTTCCTTTTCGATGATGTCGCGCAGGCTCTCCACCGTGAGCGGCTCTATGTACACGCGGTCGGCGGTGTCGGGATCGGTCTGTATGGTGGCCGGGTTAGAGTTGACCAGCACCACCTCTACGCCTTCCTCGCGCACGGCGATACATGCCTGGGTGCCCGCGTAGTCGAACTCGGCGGCCTGCCCGATCACAATTGGCCCTGAGCCGATCACGAGCACTTTGCGGATAGAGGGGTCTTTAGGCATGCGCCACCTCCCGCGACTGCAAGAACCTGTCGAACAAGTGCCGGGTATCGGCGGGGCCGGGGTGCGCCTCCGGGTGCCATTGCACGCCCCACACCGGGCGCGATACGTGAGCGATACCTTCTATGCTGCCGTCGTTCAGGTTGGTGTGCGTAACCACGTACTCGGCCGGTATCGAGCCGGGTTCAACCATGTAGCCGTGGTTCTGCGTGGTGATCGATACCCGCCCGGTGGCAACCTCAAGCACAGGCTGGTTGATACCCCGGTGCCCGAAGCGCATCTTTGAGGTCTGCCCACCCGCCGCCAGCGCGAGCAATTGGTGGCCCAGGCAGATACCGAACACCGGCACCGTGCTGCTTTCCAGCAACCCTCGCACCGGTTTCACCGCGTAATCCAGCCGCGCTGGGTCGCCCGGCCCGTTCGACAGTAGCACGCCATCGGGTTGCAGCGCCAGGATTTCCCCGGCGGTGGTAGTTGCGGGCACTCGCCACACCCCCGCTCCCCCTTCCAATAGGTAGTCCAGGATGGCCTGTTTCGCACCGTAATCCACCAACACGACGCGTGGTCCACCAGGGTTGGAGGGTGGGTGCCACACAATCTGAGGGGTGGAGCACGCGGCCACGAAGTCTACGCTGTCATAGTCGAGCGAAGCGGCCAGACTTTGTAACTCAGCCACGGCAGGCAACTGCCCTTCGGGTGCCACTGCGAGCGCGGCCGGTATTACACCATGCGTGCGGACCTTGCGCGTGAGCATGCGCGTGTCAACACCAAAAAGCGCGGGCACTCTCTGGGCGCGGAGCATATGATCGAGGCTGTTATCACTCGACCTGTGGCCGCTACTCACCATCAACTCGTGCGTGACGAGCGCTCTGGGGTGTATGTTCCGGCTCTGGTTGGCAAGCTCCCCGACGCCATAGTTGCCCACAAGGGGATAGGTGAAGATCAGAATCTGCCCCGCGTAAGAAGGGTCGGTGAGGGCTTCCTGGTAGCCCACCATGCCCGTCTGGAAGACCAATTCGCCCACGGACAGCCCCGGCGCTCCTCCCCCCCGACCGCGCACCACCGTACCGTCTGCCAGTACCAGCAGCCCCAACAGCGTTTCACCCATGCCGCTCTATCCCTCCAAAGGGCACCTGCGCCTGCTGTGTCTCGACGTTGAGCGCTTCTCTCTGCTCGGCGGTATTGTGTGGCCGCCTCAATCCCCGTACCGCTTCTGGCTATCCACCTGTAACGACCGGCTAGCGCCTCTTCGACTTCGCCCGTTATACGCTTCGTTTCTCTAATGCCGCCTACTGGCATGGGAGTGCATGGCGAGCGCCTTCCGCGGGTAGAGCATACGGGCGAGCATCACCTGATCGCCGCGGCTGCCGGGGGGGTGCATGCGGCTTCCAGCCTCGACGCTGATTGTAGCTATAACTGCCCCTTCGAGGCGTAGTTGTGCACTCCTGGGGAGGTCAATGTGGAAGGTTCCATCGCTTGTTCCCTGCTGTACACCTTCCAGCGCCTGGCATAACAGCCTCCTAGACCAAAGTCTCACGCTTGCTTCGAAGATTGTAGCTATAGATCCCCTGGCATAAAATAGGTGATTAGCGGGCGGAGTCCACCAAGGGGTGGCCTTGCCTGACGTCACGCAACTGACGAAAGCCTAGCAAGCCGGATAAAGAGTACCATGACTTTCACGCGCCGTTCCGGCTCTTCCCCTTTGTTGTTCGAGGGTTCGAAGGGGTAGTGTCGGGTTGCCCATCTAAAGAGTTTCGCGGCCTCTCACCTGCTCTACCAGTTCTTGTATCGCATCTATAACCGCTTGCGGCCGGTCTATTTGTATGAAATGCCCGCTATCTTCTACAGCAACGAACCTACTGTTAGATGATAGCGCAGCTAGCTCTCTCTGTAGATTGTGCCACATGTTCTGCATAAACGATCCAAACCGGGGATCAGGAATCCTGATACGGAACTCGCTTGCCGCCAGCACAATCATCGGCAGGTCACCAAGTGACGTAACAGCGCGCGCCTGCTCGTGGCTCGCCAGTTGGTCGAAACCTTCAGGGTTCTTGGTTGGGTCTTTATAATCCTGGGTAAACGACTGTCTAAAGGCCCTGAAGTCCTCAGGCTCCCCCGGACTCTCGGGCGGCAGCGCTTGCTCGACTCGCGCGAATTGGTCCTGGTGCATGGCATCTACCAGTACGAGACCCACTACTTCATCAGGATATGTGTGGGCAAAGATGCGCGCGTTGAAGCCGCCCAGGGAATTGCCGACCAGTATATAGGGACCTGTCACTTGTGCGTTAGCGAGGAGGGCGTGCAGGTCGGCCACCATATCCGCGCTCGTCCGGGGAGTGGGCGCCGGGTCGCTCGTACCCCTGCCCGCCCGGTCGTAGGCACACACGCGGGTGAACTGGGCGACAGCCTGCTGTACCTCGGCCCAGCTGCCGCTCTCGGTCGCCATCCCATGCTCTAGTATCACCGTAGGGCTGCCTTCGCCCATGCACCTGATAAAGAGGTGGCGCCCGCCGATGTCTACGAGCATATCCTCAGCTGACGCACCTGTTGCGGTGTCGCCATAGTCTGCGTTGTTCGTGGAAACAGTCATACCCTTGCCTCCCTAACCGCTCTCGCGCTTTAGTCCGGCCACCGGAGATTACAACCTCATACTGCGGACTTGTACTACCGAAATATGGGCAGGGCCGCAGTTCTGCATCCAAATAGATGCAGTACACGGCTGGAGGTAGTAGCAAGGAGCTAGCTGAGACCTAAAGTGGACAGGCTGCTGAAATTGACTCCAACAGGCGGAGGGAGGGTCGCTGTGGCCTGGATGTACCCAGGGGTAACAGTGTGGTACTGTGTGATCGGTGGGTATGAAGAGGATGCCGAACTGTGTTGGCGGAGTATAGAGTATGTAGCGGGTGCTGTCAATGGCATCACAAATTGGGCCGGGCTTTACACGTGTGCGAAAACTCCGCAGCCTCGTTGTCGAGATGAGTAGCTACAGAAACACCAGGGACATTGCCCGCGCTAAGCGGATGTCTCTGGTGCGAAAGCCCGTTACCTTGATCCTCATTTGGAGACCTTCCAGACTCTCTAAAGAGAGAGGATAAGGTTGACCGGGTCACCCAGGCGAATCGTGCCGCGCTGTACCACACAACCGTACACGCCCATAATGTTATTTTGCTTTTGCGCGATATTTCTGAGGATGCGTGGGTCTTGTTCTGCCGTATCCGGGTGCAGATTGGGCATCATGCAACGATGATCGCTGTTTGTCACAGCCACTATTGCGGCGCTCTCGCCCTGCCCGATCATGATGCGGCTGCCGACCCAGCTTTGTTCGTCAGGCTGCTCGCCGGCATGCGTGTTGATGACGAGATTCTCCCTGAAGCGGCGCGGCTCGATCTCCTCGCCCACCAGGTTTGATAGCTTCTTGAGTGCATGGGTGGTTACAAGGGAGATATGTGTTACATCGAACGCGCTCTTCAAGTGAACAGGGTAAATGGGCTGGTTGCGCTCCCGTTCGGTAAGCTGCGCCTTTAGCTCCGCAAGCAACTCCTCACTGAAGATGTCGAATTCCTTGCCATCCGGAGTTGTCACCAAGACATCGGACCTATCGGGATTTGAGGGATCAACAAGCCTGGCTGAATACAGCATCATGCGGGGAAGTTCGCGAGCGGTCAGCCACGGGAAGTGGGTGCGCTTGTGTCCCTGTATAAAGGCGAACCTCCTATCCCCCGCTATCCCCTCGAATGTGACATTCGCCTCCGTGAGCGCTTCCGCACGCATAGACTTAACGGGGTACCGGCTTAGCTGCTCAACCACGCCAACCTGGATCACCCTTTGGCCGCCAACAACTCCTGCCATGTAACCACACCCTTCGTCGTGCGATGTGCAGTACGCACAGGCACAAACGGTCATTCTGTCAGGCTTGCGTATAGGGCAACTCCTGCACCTAATCGTAGCACGGGCGCATTCGCCAGTCAATCGTGAACAAGACGAAGATCCAGGGTAACACTGGCAACATAGGCATAAGCATCTGACGGCGAGACTCTTTTATTCTGTCTCAAATGTGCGAGAATCGAACTCGCCAGAATCAAAAAGCTCTGCTATGAGTTGCAGGAGGTCAATGCTCACCTGTAGTGTAGATTTGCTGCCTCACAACGGACGCCTGTGGCGCGACCAAGCGGACATTGCTTGCGATGTCTCTCAGGCTGAAGCACATTAGGCGACCCGTGTCCAGTGTGTACAACTGCTTTCATAGGTACTCCTCCGACTTGCCAGGATCAGTTGTTCTGGTCCACAGTGATGACGATGTTTCCTTTCTTGAGCCCTCGTTCGACATACCTGTGAGCCTCGGCCGTCTGTTCCAGTGGGTAGCGTCTATCAATGACGGGTTTTATCTTTCCCGCCTCGACCAGCTCTTTGAGGAAATCCAGGTCTTCCCTGGTGCCGCTCGCTGACCTGTCTGCCCAGGATATAACTTGCTTGCTGCTTCTTCTCGAAATCCATCGCGCTAGAAGCCTCTGAGACAGCCGGGGGCTACTTATAAGGTAGCGTCCATTTTGCGTTAGCGCCTTTATGCTGCGGGAAAACGGACTCTTGCCGATCACGTCAAAAATAACATCATAGGTCTGACCATTTCTGGTGAAATCTTCCCGTGTGTAATCGATAACGTGATCGGCGCCGAGCGAACGTATAAAGTCCAGCTTACCCGTGCTAGCTACCCCGGTCACGTCAGCACCAAAGTACTTGGCAAGCTGTATCGCAAAGGTCCCTATACTACCACTTGCACCGTTGATCAACACCTTCTGCCCGCTCTGGATATTGGCCCTTCTCATAAAATACACGGCTTCAAGTCCACCAACAGGGAGGGTGGCGGCTTCCTCATGAGTGATATTCGACGGCTTGATTGTCAACACCCCTTTTTCAGGCAAGCAGGTGTACTCCGCGTAAGCACCCAACCAAAAACCGGTCCATGCAAAAACCTGGTCTCCTTTCCTGAATCGTGTTACGTCTTTGCCGACTGCTTCAATTTCCCCGGCTAGTTCCTGCCCCAGTATGGTTATTCTCTTTGGTTTCTTGAGACCCAGGTATAAGCGTATCGCGAGTTGGAACAAGACCGGTAATTTGAGCCTCCGAATATCACAGTCCCCCGCTGTTACTGTCGTCGCGCATATTTTTATCAGTACTTGATTATCCTTAGGGATAGGTTTTGCTACCTCCTGGAGTTGAAGCACATCAGGTGGGCCGTATTTTGTCCATACAATAGCCTTCATCAAGTATCCCTCTGACACTTTGCCACGCGGAGGCTGGCGTAATTGGTTGAGATCGATAGCATTCTCAAGCTCCCCAATCCCGCAGCTTTTTCAGGAAGCTATGCAATTCAGTATCCCAGCCTCATTGAGCCTCGAGTACCAGTTGCGGCGTTGAATGGTGATCAGTACCACTTGCTCTGTGTATAAGCAGCATATGCGCACTACAGCATTCAGTTACAGACACTTAAGTGTTGTTTAGGGGTGTTGTCCTTGGGCGCTGCTATAGCTGCTATATGGGTGTAAAAGTTGCGTGGAAACTTACAATGAATGGGTTACACTTTAGATGAAGGTAAGGAATGTTACAATGTGTGTTCATGGAGTCTTCGTGAAAGGTGCGGCATGATCCTACCCAAAGATCGCGACCCTCGCTTCATCACCATCCGCCGCGGTGGGACGCTCACCGATTCGGACCATCACCTTCTCGCCTTGTGGGCGGCCACCTGTGCGGAGCACGTCCTGTACCTCTTCGAGGCGGCGAAGCCTTCGGACTCGCGGCCGCGTCACGCAATCGAGCAGGCTCGGGCATGGGCGCGCGGCGAGGTCCCGATGTCCCAAGCACGCGCGGCGGCAGGGCACGCGATGTCGGCGGCGAGGGACCTGAGCGGAGCCGCGCGCCATGCCGCGTATGCTGCCGGGCAGGCGGCGGCGGTCGCGCACGTGGCCGCGCACGAACTCGGCGCCGCCGCATATGCGATCAAGGCCGCGCGCGCGGCTGCGCCTGAAGGCGAGGGCGAGAGTACCGGCCGGATCGAGTGCCGCTGGCAGCGCGACCAACTGCCGGATGCGATTCGCGATCTCGTCCTGGACGATCAGCGGTTGCGAAACGACATCTGCTGGTCAGTATTCGACTGCTGATGGGAGACTGGCGTGACTAGGGTGGCCGGGGTGACTGGCATGTGCCAGCACTGCCCGACAGTTCCTTCTCGGGTGCGGCCACGACAAGCCTCTCCACAGAAGGAGCCTCGTGTTACTTGCGAACCGCATCCTGGCGTCGGCTCACAATAAAGAAAGCAACAATAAAGGCTCGTACCTCAATTGCAGGTACGAGCCTTTCGGCGGAAGCGACGGGATTCGAACCCGCGGTCTCAGCCTTGACAGGGCTGCATGTTAGGCCACTACACCACGCCTCCGTATGTGTGCCTCACATATTACCATATCGACGCTCAGAGTGTCAAGTTCAGCCATCTCTACGGCCCGCGCGGACCAGGCCCCAGTAGAGCAGTCCGCCGCCCAAAATCAGGCACACGGCACCCACGAACGCCCAGAATGACTGGCCGGTCATGAAGCTGCCGGGGAGTACGTTTAGCCCTTGCAACAACCAAATTGTGCCAGCCAGGACCAGCAAGATACCCGGCACCGTAACTACCACCCTCATAAGGTACCTCCCTCGCTAACAGCAAGCCCGGTCGGGCATCGCCACGCGCCATCGCCACCGCGAACATCAAGTTGTATGGGCCTGTTCAGCGGGCACAGGTCGCACAACGGGGCTGGTCGGCAAAGCTGCTTGCCATGCTCGACTATCAGCGCATGGTACTCGTTGAACAGACCCAGGTCCTGGGGGAGGTTTTCGCTGAAGGCCCCTTGCACCTCATCGTAAGAGGCCCTGGCAGCCAGCACTCCCCAGCGCGCGCCCAGGCGCAAGGCATAAGCGTCAGCGACAAACACGGTCCTACCCAGGGCATAAAGCAATATCGCGTCGGCGGTCTCCGGCCCGATTCCCCAGGTGCCGAGCAGCCGTGCCCGGAGAGCGGAAGTCGATTCCAGGGAAGTCGCTAAGACGTCCACACCACCAAGGTCAAGCACCAGGCGCGCCAGCAACTTCAACGTTCGGGGCTTTCTGTTGAAGTGTCCCGCCGGTCTGAGCAGCTCTACCAGGCGGTCGTCCGGCACCGAAAGCAGCGCCGCCGGGTCTGACAGCCCGGCGTGGCCAAGCGCCGACAGCAGGTTCTCCAGGGCGCGGCCGGCATTGCGCCAGGTGGTCCTTTGCACCAGTACAGCACCCAGCATGACTTCCCAGCGGCTGCCCGTGATCGTAGGCCACCAGTGCTGCGGCCCATAGTGGGCGAGCAGCATTCGGTAGATCGCCAGGAACACCGGGGAGCGGTCTGCAACAGGCCGCGCATCGAGGTGCGCGGGCGAGCTTTCGGCCGCCATTTCCACAAGGATGTTGCTGGTGGGCGGCAGTACGTGCCTACCTTCAGCCAACCGCCTCTGCGACCTCGGCAAGCTCAGCCCCGCTTACTTCCAGCAGGCGGCGCGGGTCCACGGAAAAGAGGGCGTCGTGCGCGCCTGCCGCCGCATAAATCAGGGGCCAGCGGAGCAGGGCGCTGTCGAAAAGGGTGCGCACGCGTATGGCATGGCCCACGGGCGGCACGCCACCAATCGCATAGCCCGTCACCCGGCGCACTTCCGCGGCGGGGGCCATCGCCACCTGCTCGGCACTCAGCGCCTCAGCCAGCCGTCCGGTGTCCACTCGCCTGTCGCCCGCGCAAATCACCAGCACAGGCTCGCCATCCGCCACGAACAACAACGACTTGGCTATCGCTCCTACCTCACAGCCAACCGCTCGTGCGGCCTCCGGCGCGGTGCGCGTGCTTTCCGGCAGCCTCAACACGGTCACTTCCAGGCCGAGCGCATCAACCGCCTCCTGTACCCTCTCCGGTCCGCTGGGCATACACTCTCCCTACCTCTCCTACCATGTTGATGGAGTGTAACATGCGCGTTGGGCCACTCACAAGGGCGACGATAGGGCGACAGTGCATGGCGGCAAAGCCACCGGTCCTACTTCTTGCTGAGAAGCCTTGCCAGCACCACAGCCAGCCCCAGCGCTGCCAGCATGGCGGACAAGGTAACTCGCAAGGTGGCAGGCAGTGGGCGAGACCTGGAAGCCAACGGACCGAGTAAAGCGCGGAGCCTGTACCCCAACCAGGCTGTAGTAGCCAGACAGGGGAAAGCGGTCTCCAGGTCGATATAGCTGTCGGGGAGACCGCGCCGCAGGGCGGGCCAGCCGAACGTAGCCGCGGCCAGCACCTGGGGCATGGTGCTAACTCCCCCGTGGGCTATGCCCTCCCAACCCTGGCTCTCCAGCTCACTCAGGGCCGCTTCGAGTGTGGGCGCGTTCGTCCAGAGGTTGTAATGCGACACCCTGCCGTCCGCGCCTATCAAGTAGGCCGGGTCGGATAGCCCGCCATACACCTGGTGCACCGTGCCCTCGAGGTCGTCGGCCAGCACCAGCCAGGGTGCGGCGAGGTGCTGCTTGAAAAAGCGAGCGTCCTCCAGTTTTTCTTCAAAGGTGCCGTAGGGAAGCGCTTCGGGTCCGGGGTGCGCCTGGCGTATTATCACGTCGATGAACTGCACCTTGCGGCCCCAGCGGGCGTACAACCCCTTTAGCGGCTCGACCGAGCCCCAGGTGATAGGTCAGGTGGCCGAGCCGAATCGCAGGAGCACCGGCTGCCCGCGAAAGTCGCTCAGCCTGACGCGCTCGCCGGTTGTGGAGGTAAGACTGAAGTCGGGCGCGAATTGCCCCGGCCGCACGCCTCGCCTCTCTACGGTGCCCTTCAGGTCCGACACGATGTGTTTGGTGCGGAAGTGGCGCAGGTTATACTCACCAACGCTCTTGCGACCGGGTAGGCTTTGGAATAACAGTTCGACATCAGGGAATTGCATGAGACTCCAATCGTCACTCGTCACTCGTCACTCGTCACGCGTGAAGCGTTACTTCTTGTCTCGCTTGCTCATCAGCACGGTACCTAGCTCTATAGCCGAGAAGATCAGCACTACCTGGCTGGCCTTCTTGTTTTTCTCGAAGCCGAACAGCTTCGGTCCCATGAAGCCCACGGTGAGCGCGCTGACGAAGTCGAGGAGCAGGTGCATGTTATAGGGGATGAGCTTTATCAGCCCAAGCTCGTAGCGGGTCGTGAGGCTCGTGAGCACCATGCTGCCGCCCCGTGCCTTGCAGTAGGTATTGGCCGCCGTGTCCTTCTCGAAGCCGAGAGCTTCCGGCGCGAACATAACGGCAGCACCCCACAGGTAGTCAAGCACGGCGTGCAACGGGCGCGGAATTATTGGGATCATTTCGTGTCTCCTGGTGGAAGTTTGGTGTTACGACACCTTCTTCTGGAAGCAACTTATATGCCGACCCGGTGCCAGGCGCTGTTTGACCGGGGACGTGCTTCGTCTGATATACTTGGCTGCATGCCAAGAAATGGAGCACAATCTTGAGCCAAGCACCCGCGGACAGGCCGCCATCAGTCTACACTTACCACCTGATAATTCCACATGCTACAGAGCCGCGCTTTCTCTTGCAGAGCACTGATGGCGGTTGGCGTCTGCCTTCTTTCGAGCCGGAGGTCAAGTACACGGCAAGGGTAGGCCAGAATAACGCCTGGGTGCGCGAGCGCCTCGGCCTGGAGTGCATCACCCTGTACCTGGCGCACGTAGATAACAGGCTCAAGGAAGCAAGGCGGGTGGACGCAACCTACGTCCTCCAGAATCGCCAGCCGGATTGGACCCCTCCCGAAGATTTCCAATGGGCGGGCAGCACAGAACTCGCCAGGCTGGAACTAAGCGTTCCCGGCCAACCTGCCATTATCGAGGCATGGCTGGATGAGCGAGAGGGCCGCGTCGAGCCTCCATCAAGGGGTAGCTGGAATGTGCCGGGCTGGTACGAAGAGGCCACGGATTGGATGCGGTCGCAACTAGAAGCGCATGGCATCGAAATGACGGCCCCACCCGAGCAGATCAAACACTGGATCATTACCTCGGCTCTCAGGGTGCCCACCAGCCAGGGCGACTATTACTTCAAGGCCGTGCCTGCCGTATTTGCCCAGGAGCCGGGTATCACCACGGCAGTTGCCGCCCGCTACCCGCAATATGTGCCCCCGCCCCTCGCCACCAGGGCGCTCCCCGGCGAAGGCTGGATGCTCATGCCGGACTTCAAGGGGGTGGTGCTTGAGGACATTACCGCCGAGCAGTTGAGCGAAGCCCTGCGGAGCCTGGCGCGCATGCAGATTGACAGCGTATCGCGCGCCGAAGAGTTGCGGGCGGCAGGCTGCCCCGACCGGCGATTGGAGCGCCTCGCGGGGGAGATCAAGACGCTGCTGTACGACCCCGTCGTGCTCGAGGGCCTGATGCCCGAGGAGGTAGAGCGAGCGCAGAGGCTGGGGGCTACGTTCGAGGAGATGTGCGAGAGGCTGGCCTCCTACGCTGTGCCGCAGACCCTGCTCCACGGCGACTTCCACGGGGGCAACCTGCTCGAGCGGGACGGCAACATACTCATCTTCGACTGGACCGACGGCTGCATAGCACACCCCTTCCTAGACCTGATTACGGGCATCGCCAACCGCCAGCCCGCCTTCGATGAAGCTCAACGCGCCGCCTTGATAGATGACTACCTCTCCGCGTGGGCGGTCTACGAAAGCCCGGAGCATCTCCGGGAGGCCGCACGTTTAGCGTGGCCCCTGGGTGGCTTGCACCAGGCGGTGAGCTATCGCGCCATCCTGGCGACCCCCTCTGACGCCACCAGTTGGGAGCTTGTGGGGGCGGCAGGCTACTTCCTCAAGCAGGCCATGAAGGCAGTCGAGGAAGATGAGTCTGCCCACTAATCTCATCCAAGGGGGCTTTCGTAGCCGCCTGCATGTTGGGCTTGACAATGAGTGTGAATAAGGTCGTGGCTCAAGTGCTAGAGTGTGTAGGCTCAAGCCTGAGATAATGAGTCCTGGGATGAACGCCATCGTGAGGCTGCCATAGTGCCTATTTACCCATACGAGGGTCGCCACCCGCAAATCGGACATGGCTGCTATGTAGCCCCCAATGCCACTATTATCGGTGACGTTACGCTGCACGACGGTGTCAGCATCTGGTTTGGCGCTGTGCTGCGTGGGGACGTGTCGCCCATAGTCGTTGGTGCGCGCACCAACATCCAGGACGGCACGATCATCCACGGCGAGGACGGCTGCCCCACCATTATAGGCGAAGACGTAACTGTAGGGCACGCCGCCATCATTCACGCTGCCACGGTTGGAGACAGGGTGCTGGTCGGTATGGGCGCGGTACTGTTGAGCCGTTGCCGCATAGGGGAGGACACCATTATTGGTGCGCGGGCGCTCGTCACCGAAGAGGTGGAGATACCTGCCGGAAGCCTGGTGCTCGGTATGCCGGGCAGAGTTGCCAGAAACCTGACCGAGTCAGAAAGGGGCGCAATAATCGAGTCGGCCCGGCGTTACGTGCGGCAAGCGGCTAAATATGCTGAGGATTGACGCCGTATGTCTCTGGACACAACGAAAGGACTACCCGCCGGGGTAGCCCTTTTTGATTGGCCTTCTACTGAGGGGCTTTTGTCAGTTGCTTTCGGAGTTCGCCGCCAGGTTGGTGGCGATCTGCGGCTGCAATACCAGCCTGGGGGTGTGAGGGGCCATCAGGAAGAACCCGAAGCCAACGAAACCCAGTATGCCTACGACCATTGTGACAGGTATCAGCGTGACGAGGCCCGAATTCAGCCCCAGCACGCTCTGGGTAAGAAGCACCAGGAGGAGGCCGCCAATGGCACCCGTAAGTGCGCCGGTGAAAGCCATTACGGCTACGAACGACGCAGCCAGGGCGAAGAACCTGATTATATGAGACGCTTTGTTCATCCTTTTCCGCCTTACGACAAATAATGCGGCCACCTATGCTCGCCCTCGATGGTAGCCGGTTGGAAGAACAGCCAAGCTATGTGTCCTCTGTGTCTCTAGTGCTTGGTGCCACGCGCCCTCTGTTTGCTGCTCTACCGCCGCTTATATAAGCAAGCAGTATGCCAGTACAACATTGAACAAGCCAGATTGCTAATCGTATATCCGGTAGTTAGTCTGGTAAGGTGCCCTGGTATAGAATATAGCATGGCAGGAGATAATGTGGAAAAGATACGCGCCAGGGCCGAGGCACGCCGGAAGGGTGGTCGCGAGGCCACCGGGGAGGGGGCGCACTGGTCCTGCGACGAGACTCCGCCTCCCCTGCTGTTCCACGCAATCGAGCAGTTCAACCGGGGCGAGTACTTCGAGCAGCACGAGACGCTGGAAGAGCTATGGATCGCGGAGCCGCGCGAGCTACGTCGCCTCTACCAGGGCATCCTCAAAATCGGGGTGGGCTTCTACAAGCTGCGGCTGGGCAACTACCGGGGCACGGTAAACCACCTCAGGGGAGGCATAGCCTACCTGCAACGCTTCAACGATGTCTGCCTGGGTGTAGACATGACCCGCCTGATACGCGAGGCTACGGAAGTGCTCGACCGGGTGATACAACTTGGGCCTGATAATCTGGCGGACTACGACCTGTCGAAGCTGCCGAAGGTGTGGGTGAAATCCCAGGATACTGAATAAGGATGTGAATACAGAGGGTTTGCATGCTATCTCGGACTATCCGGCACCGGCCTTATTGGGAACAGGACAAGAATTACGCGCCTCTGCTGGACTTCGCCAGGCGGTACGCTCCCCTGCTGGTACCGGGCTTCAGCGCCCCGGAAGAGACCAATTCGGAGTGGCGGCACGTTCGCCTTGACGTGGATGGCGAGCAGGGCTGGCAGTACGGTACCGACAGCGGCTTCAAAGTCACCCTATGGTGGGAGCTACTGCCGCGCTACGATGAGGTAAGCGTCGATGGGCTGTCGGTCGAAGCGTTCGGCATGACGGACGGGGCCGCCCTGAAGCTCACCACGGAGCGTAGAAGCGGCGAGGACCGCTACATCGAGCTAGAGGTCTCCGGTCCGAACAGCGGTGTGGAAGCGGTCGTGAGGGCATTCGGTCCCGAACTGGCGCAACGCTACCATCGCACCGAGGAGCAGTTGGACGCTGAAATGGCAAGCGCGCGTAGTTGCCTGGCAAGTGGAGACTGGGAGGGTGCCCATCTGCACGCCCTCACGGTGCTGAAGTACCGCCTCGAAGGCCCCGAAGTCCACAGGCTGCTGGGCCTGGCCGAGGCACACCTGGGAGACTGGCAGGGTGCCAAGATATGGCTGCAAAAGGCCCTGTCTGCCCTTCCCCCTGATGCTGAGGCCCTGTACCACCTGGGGAGGGCCTACCGGGAACTTGGCGAGCCGGAACGAGCGGCTAACAGCTACCGTCAGGCGCTGGAAATATTGCCGGGATACGGTCCAGCTCGTGAGGCGCTGGCAAATCTGGCTTGATGGTTGGTTCGGCTAGTCGGGTGTCGGACGGTAGGAGCCTAGCTCCCGACCCTGTCATTCTGAACGCAGTGAAGAATCTCAGATGCTCCTCTCGCCTCTCTGCTGAACCACTTACACTCTGACCCATATGTTCAGCACCATCCCCGGCCACCTTCTTGAGATTCTTCACTGCGTTCAGAATGACAAGGCCGCACTATTACTCCGATTTCCGGCGTTGTTGCGGCCCCAGGGGTTCGAGAAAATAGAGACTCGCACCGCAACTGGTGCTATAATAGGACCCAAAATGAGCTAACCTCTGTAGCACCCGGTCTTTGCCTTGTCTTGCTGCTCGCGCCGGTTTCTTGTTCCCAGGCCCTGCTATTGTGTCTCGCCTGTCGTTGCCGGTATTTACATTCGGAGGTAGCAGATGAAATACACCGATGAAGCCCTCGATGCGCTTCGCCGGGAAGGAGATCCGCTCGCTGACAGCGTAATCGATACATTGGTAGCCACGGGCAGAGTAGACGAAGTCAACGATGTGTTGCGGCATTTCGAGTACAACGACCAGCCGATACCCGAAGACCTACCTCCCGTGGTGCGGGAATACCTGCGCGTTACCGATAACCCTCCCGACTGGGTAGACGCCGAACGGATAATGCGCGCGCACGCCTTCTTTCTGGACGACGGCGCGCATGTCGCCTCGATACTGTGCCTGGGTGGGATGGTGGGCTGCTACGCCGTCCCTCATGGCGCTAAGTTGCTGTCCATGACCAAAAAGCTCGACTACCCCCAGCGGCGCTTGCTTGAGACCGGGCAGTTCTGTTTCTACATGATGGACGAGCAGGCTTTCCAGCCGAAGGGCCGCTTCATACCCTCCATCCAGAAGGTCCGGCTCATACATGCCGCGATTCGCAGGCACCTCATGAAGTGGGGCACGTGGCCGGTGGAGGAACTTGGCGTGCCCATCTGCCAGGAAGACATGCTCGGCGCGCTTATGATCTTCTCCACCGCGGTCGTAGACGGCATGCAGCGCCTGGGTATCCACGTCACCGAGGAGGAAGCGGAGGACTATTACTACATCTGGCGCGTGACGGGCATCATGCTGGGGATAAGGGAAGATACCATACCGGAGACTCTGGCAGACTCCCATGAGCTTGCCGCGCAACTCAGGCGCAGGCACCTGGGGCGCTCGCCGGAAGGGGTGGAGCTGACGCAGTCCCTCATCCGCATGTACCAGGACGTTGTGCCGGGCAAAGTGGCTGACGGCGCGATTCCTGCTTTGATACGCTTCGTAGTCGGAGATGAAGTGGCCGACGTGGTGG
>DASVRN010000106.1:0-3475 GCA_036388595.1 Chloroflexia bacterium | reverse complement strand
CGCGTAATCTCCGCGTCCCTTCGGCTTCGCTCAGGGCAGGCTCTCTGCGTCTCTGCGGTGAATAATCCTTATCACCTTGGCGCGTTCTCCGCGTCTTGGCGTCTTGGCGTTTCCGTCATATAGCTTGTGATGACGTGTGGTGTGGCTGGTGTGTATAATGATATAGAGACGAAGAGGGAGGAGTTTTCGAGAGATGCCGGTACAGGTTAATGAGAAGGCGTGCATTGATAGGGCAAGCTGCTTCGCGGCGATGGCGTGCCCCTATGATGCCTACTTTCACAACACGTTGCGGAAGACCTGGGAGACGGACCCCACCATCTGCGGCGATTGCCCCGGCCCTTGCCTCAACTTCTGTGACAAGGACGCACTCCTCTGGGGCGACGACCTGGTCGATCTGAAGCTGGTCAAGGCCGAGGTTGACGGCAGGATGACGCACGCCGAGGTGGTAGAGGCCCGCGCCAAACACAAGCAAGAGCTTATAGACGCCGTGGCAGCAGCGCAGGCCGCCCAGGCAGCCGCTGAGGCCGCCAGGAAAAAGAAAGAAGGTGCAGTAGTGGACTTAACGATTCGCAATTTTGAAGAGGAAGTATTGAGGTCGGATATTCCGGTGGCGGTAGACTGCTGGGCTGCGTGGTGCGGCCCCTGCAAGCAGTACTCGCCCACGTTCGAGGCCGTAGCCAAGCAGTACCAGGGCATCGTCAAGTTCGCCAAGCTCGACACCGACGGCGAACCGGCCCTGGCGCGCGGACTGGGGGTGCAGGCACTACCCACGACGCTTATCTTCTACAAGGGGCAGCTTGTGAACGCGGTGGAGGGTGCCTTGCCCGCCGAGCACCTGCAACAGTGGCTCTACCAGACGCTCGCCGTCATACGCCAGTACGCCACCCAACTGGACGCCGAGGCCGAGGACGCGATAGCCGCCGCCGCCAAGAACCTCAACCTGCTGGACGCCGACGGCAACGTGCCCCCCTCCGCCGACGATTTAGCCCCGGAAGTGCCGCACGCGCAATCGGGCTACACCGCCGACACTCTGGACCCCCACAACATGTCGCCCCAACCCCCCAGGAGGGACGACGATGGCCCCGGCAGGCGCACCGCCAGCGGACTGTACATTCCGTAGTGCCGAGTTCTGAGTACCGAGTTCCGAGTGGTTCTAAGCTAACTCGGTACTCGGTACTCGGTACTCGGTACTCGGTACTCGGCACTCGGTACTCTTTGACCGTTTGCCGCCTGATTTGGTACAATCACTAGCATGTCCACACCCAGGAGAATTGACCCAAAGACGGCGTCCAAGCGCCGTGCGGCCCGCCGTAAGCGGACTCGCGAGACACTAGGCCGTATCGGCGTCTTAGGTATCGTGGCTATCCTTGTTATCAGCACGATATCCACCGTCATACTGCCAACGACCGTCACCGCGCCCATCGCACCGACAGCTACCGTTGCAGCTACCGTCGCAGCTGGTGTTCCAACACCTACGGCGCAGGCCGACTTCTCTATTATTGTCACCGAGGCCGACGAAGCTGCGAGCAAGGGCAATTGGAAAGAAGCAGCCGACCTGTACGAGGCGTATCTAGGCCAGGACGCGGAGAATGGCGAGGTGCATTTCAAGCTGGGCAAAGTCTACCTCAGCATGCAGCCACCCAACTACCTGGATGGCCTTGCGGAGTTGCAACAGGCAGTGCGTATCAACCCCAGCGCCCCCTATGCGCAGGAAGCCCAGGCCCTTATAGACCAGCACGCGGACAAGGCGCTCACACCCGTCACAACAATCGGCAGCGGGACCAAAGTTCCCGGCACCGTCACGCCGGTTATTACCGTCACAGGTTCCGGCACAGTGACCGGCACAACGGTTGTAACGGGCACCAGCGTAACAGGCACCGCCCCACCAGCTACTACACCGGCAGGGGCCACACCGACGCCTTAGTGCTCTAATTGGAAGACGAAAACGCCAAGACGCAAAGACGCCAAGGACCACGCCAAGGTAATAGGGAATTGCACCGCAGAGACGCAGAGGACGCGGAGGGTACGCAGAGAATATTGAGGGTGTTCTTACTGAAGCAACACTGTGCGCTAGCATGTTGCTCCTTGCACCTTCTAACAATAACAATCTCTGCGTCTCTGCGGTGCGATTCTTTATTTCTCTTGGCGCGTCCTTGGCGTCTTTGCGTCTTGGCGTTTCCGTCTCCCCGGCTACCCTTGGTGAAATGGTTGCAAAGGCGGCACCGTGGCGGTATAGTAGGAGGCAGCTAGAGGTCGTGAAGGCGCTCAAGGGCGAGCGTACGGGAGGACGTGAATATGAAGGCTGAGGAGATAGACTGTACCAGGCCCGGCAATGAAGCCGCGGGTGACCGCGGCATCCGGGACGCATTTGCCCGCGACCCACACAACCTTATAGTTGGCGGGCACACCCTCGTGCCTACCCTCGACGGCACGCTCCGCCCCTACGTCAACCTCGACAGCGCCGCCTCCACACCCATCGCCCGCCCCGTCAAGGACACGGTTGACCGCTTCCTCGAATGGTACGCCGCCGTGCACAGGGGCAGCGGCTTCAAGTCGCAGCTATCCTCCCTCGCATACGAACAGGCCCGCGAGCGACTCGCCCGCTTCGTCGGGGCCGACCTGACCGATCGCTGTCTCATCTTCGTCCGCAACGCTACCGAGGCCATCAACCGCTGCGCCAACCGCATTCCACTGTCGGAGGGTGACGTAGTGCTCACCTCCCTCATGGAGCACCACTCCAACATACTGGCCTGGCGGCGACGCTGCGCACACGTCGAAAGCGTCTCGGTGGACGAGTTCGGCATGCCTGTGCTGGAAGACCTGGAGAAGCGCCTGCGGGCCAACGCGGGGCACGTCAAGCTGGTGGCGATTTCCGGTGGCTCCAACGTCACCGGCGTCATACCCGACGTTAAAGGTATCGCCCGCGCCACACATGAAGCAGGGGCCATGCTGCTGGTGGACGCCGCGCAACTCGCCCCTCACAGGCCGATAGACATGGGTGCGATGGGCGAAGCGGAATCAATCGACTTCCTGGCCTTCTCAGGGCACAAGATGTACGCGCCGCTGGGCTGTGGAGTGCTTATCGGGCCGCACACCGCCTTCGAGGGGGGTATACCCGAGCTGGTGGGCGGGGGCACGGTGCTGTTCGTGTCGGAGGAAGAGGAGATGTGGGGCGGGCCACCCGACAGCGAAGAGGCGGGCAGCCCCAACGTGGTGGGAGCGGTGGGCATGGCGGCCGCCGCGCGCTTCCTGGCGGACGACCTGGGCTGGGACGCGGTGGTGCGGCACGAGCGAGAGCTAACCTCCTACGCGCTGGAGAAGCTCAACGAGATACCTGGCCTCACCATCTACGGCCCGCGCGACCCCGACCTGGCTCAAGACCGCCTGGGTGTGATCGCCTTCAACCTGGAGAAGGTACACCACCAGCTAACCGCCGCCATATTGAGTCACGAATACGCGATTGGCACACGCACCG
>DASVRN010000105.1:0-1558 GCA_036388595.1 Chloroflexia bacterium | reverse complement strand
CATCGTTCGCTTGCCTTGCTGCTCCTGCCAGAGGCGCACCATGAAAAGGTGCGCCTGCCCGCTCTGCTCGTTCTGGCTGCTATGCCCACTTCCGCTTACGTCGCTCATCTGGAGACCTCTCTTCACTCCGCCTCATGTGAGGCCCTGGAATGCCGTCATGCGAACCGCCGCAAGGTCAGCGTTTGGGTGCCGCCGAGGTAGCGCAGTTTGGAAAGAACGTGTTAGACACGATCTTGGAAGCCTGTCCTCGCGTCACGTTGTCCGATGGCCGGAAGTAGGGCATATTCCACCCGCTGCATGGCTCACCTGCGCCACCGCACGGGTACCCAGACATTACTCCTCTCACCGTGAGGCGCTCGATGAACAGGTAGAAAGGGCTGCTGGAGGGCACATCCTCGAACGTCTGCCCTTCCGGTGTGTCGGCGTATCCGGCCGCATTGGACACGATCTTGGAGAGTTGCCCGCGTGAGGCGTTGTTGCCGGGCCTGAAGTACGGGCGGTCAGCGCCATCGCAAGGCGCACCTGCTCCACCGCAGGGGTACCCACTCATGTGCCCGCGCATCGATAGTCGCTCTATCCACTCATGGAAAGGTTGTGTTGAGGGTACGTCAGCGTAGGTTTGCATGCCCGTAACGTCGTCCGAGTACCCGGCAGCGTTGGAGACGATCTTGGCGATCTGCCCCCTGGTGATCTGGCTGCCCGGACGGAACGTCCCGTCCTGGTAGCCCGTGACGACCCCCCTATCAACGAGGCAAGTGATTTGGGAGTAGAACGTGGAGCCGGGCGGCACGTCGGAGAATTGCTGATCGGGTGCCGTAGTAGCCGTGGCGGGAGGCTGCACGCAGTCCCCCGTATAATGCATTGACAGCCCTTGCGACGCGTTACGTTGGCCCACGGCCCAGACATCGTTTGCGGCTGCCCCATCTACATCCGAGAAGCGTGAGCCATCTTCGCTCGAGGGGATCGAGGCAACGCTCCAGGCGCTACCGTCCCAGTGCAGTGCGAGTGGAAGTCCCGCGCGGGCGTTGGTGGGGTTGGCATAGTAACCGACTGCCCATGCGTCGTCGGGTGCTATCGCGTGCACGCCTTGCAGATAATTGTTGTCGTAATCGCCTGCGCCCACGTTCGGGCTTGGTACCACCGTCCAGGCGGTGCCGTTCCAGTGCAGTACCAATGTCCTGTCAGGTGTGCCTTTACCGTTGAAGGAAAAACCTACCGCCCACACTTCGTCCGATGAGACTGCCGACACAGCCTGGAGCGTATTGAACAGGACGTCCTCATTCGGGCTGGGTACGTGACTCCACTCGGTACCGTTCCAGCGCAGCACCAGGGTGAGGTTGCGGGTGTTGCTGCTATCGCCGTACTCCCCTACCGCCCAGACTTCACCAGACGAGACAGCTACAACGTCATACAGGATGTTCCACTGCGCGCTGGGACTGGGTGCGCCGGAAGATATCCAGTCCGAGCCGTTCCAGCGCAGCACTCTAACCTTCACGCCCGCGCCTGAGTTGTAGGAGCCGACCGCCCACACATCATTCGCCGCTACAGCCGCTACTCC
>DASVRN010000104.1:0-8693 GCA_036388595.1 Chloroflexia bacterium | reverse complement strand
ACTTTCACCACAATAGAAGCTCTCAGTCATACAGCCAGTCCCCGAAGGGGGACTTTGCAAAGTGTAGCCCGCGATTTCAATCGCCGGGCGTCGGCTGGTGACCATGTTGCTTTGATCTATGCCATCTCCGAGCGTCGGCTGGTGACCATGCCGCAATCTCAACCGCCGGACATCGTCCTTTGCACTCTGTATCTTATGTGAGCGCAATTGTTTTACATCCTCTTTCGCAACCAGCAGCGAATTTCCCTGATCGTGCCACGACGATAGCTACGATCCGCTCTCCCACACCATTAAGGTCCGTACACCCAGTACCTATAGCTAGCAAAACCCGGCCCGCCAGGATCAGCCGTCGCATCCAATCGTATGACCGTCCTATCGCCCCTGACAAAGTCAGCCGGGATACCGTACTCGTACTCCTGCCAACCCCCGCCGACTTCGTTGGTCATCTTCCAAACGCCCACCTGCCTGCCATTAGCAGACACTATAACCGTCTGCTCGCCCTCCGGCCTCAACCGCGTGCGCGATACCAGGGTGAGGGGCTGGCCGGGCACGCTCTTTACCGCGAACTCCTCCCAACCCGAGTGCCTGCGGCCGCTCTCACTCAGGGCGAACTCGTTGCCTTCGTAGAACGCCGTGGTCACGATTGACTTGGGCGCTGAGAAGGTGGACTGGCGGGCCGAAATGTCGTAGCCGTGCCGCTTCTCGTCGGCCACGTCGCCCACGTTGAGCACGTCCAGGGGCTGTTTGCCCTGCTGTAGCGCGTAAGTTTGCGACTCGCCCAGCAGCGCGTACTCCCAGTTGACCTTGTAAAGCGTCTCCACGCTCCCGGCCGTGATAATAGGGTTCTGCACGCCTATGGAATACATAGGCGTAATCAGGTTTCCGGCCACACTCTCGTCCACGCCGTTGAGGAAGACGTTGGGGTGTATAAGCAAGTGCGTGGGGCGCTCCGGTTCTGGCATCGCCGCCAGCCTGTCGTAGATGGTGCCCCAACCGCCGAAGTAGGCCCCTTGCAGTCGGTTGTTGGTCAGCCCAATCAGGTCGATAACGTAGCGGTCGCTGATGTACTTGTGCGCGCCGGTGTCGTTCACGCCGATGCGTGCGTCCGGTGGGGTGTACTGCTTCACCCACTCGCTGAAGGCCATCTGTTGGTGGTAAATGTCGCGGGCGCTATCCCCCAGGGCGAAGAAGTAGCTCACGAACTGCGGCAGGAGCATCACAGCCACGGCCACCCCCGCCCACCACACGGGCCGCGAGCTATGCCGGGGCAGCACTACCGTCTCACCCGTATCTCTCACGTCCGTCCTCGACAAACCCACAGCCAGCACCGCAAGGCGCACCAGGGCGAGTACCCCAATCGCCATGTACAGCAGGAAAATGAAGTCGTAGGGCATGTGGTAGCGGTTGAAGTGGATAGGCGGCAGCATCAGCGCCAGCGCGGCGCCGAGCAGGAAGGTAATCACCAGCGCGGTGTGCAGGAAACGGTACCGCACGCCGCTCAACGCCACGCCCGCGCCCAGCACAGCAGCCGGCAGCGCAAGCAATGGGAACGGCGACCTCCCAATCTCCAGCCCCAAATAGGTGTTCTTCACCTCTGTGATCGCCCAACCCGCCGTGAGGGATAGGTTCTCATAGAAGGGGGCGTAGGGCAGGTACCAGATAGACTTGGAGGCGGCGGTGTTGAACTGCAACTGCCCGGTCATCAGCAGGTTGGCGAGGTAGGGTAACAGGCCCGCCAGCACCGGCACCAGCAACCACAGGTGCTGAGACCGGAGCCTACCACCGCGCCGCCACGCGAACACCAGCGCCAGCACGCACAGCACCGACATGATGATATGCCCCTCCGGCCTCAGCAGCGCCGCGAACGAGCCTACCACCGCCAGCCAGACAAACCGCCCCACCTCCACATCCCGCGACAACAGCCAGAAGAAAGCCACCAGCGAGAAGATGAAGAGGCCAGTCTCCATGCCCGACAGAAAGATATAGTTCAGCCTGCCGTCGAGCAGCAGCAGGGTAGCGGCAAAGAGAGCCAGCGGACGCCCGCCCAACCGCAACGCCAGCCCGTACAGGAGCAGCACGCTACCCAGGTGCGCCAGGAAGTTGAGCAAATCGGCAAAGAGCAGCGGCTTCTGGCCGTCAAGCCCCACGAGAAAAGCCGGGGCGAGCAGGAACGGGTATATGAAGGAACTGGCCCCCGATGAAGGTGGGTCGCCCGTGTTGTACTCGAACGGGTGCCCGGCGGCCATCTGGCGGGCGTACTGGAAGTGAATGAAGGTGTCGTCCAGCGGCGGGGCCAGGCGGCCGTCCGCTCCCCACTGGCGGAACACAAACGCCAGCACCGTCACCAGCACCGTGCCGAGCGCCAGCCACAGCATGTCGTACCGCTGCGACAGCGGTCCCGTACGTGCGCTCTCCACCGGCTGCTCGTCCACTGCTATCGGGGTGTAAGGGGTCATAGGCACAAATCCAGTATAACATCTTGAACTTCGAGAGGAGAGAATAGTCAGCACCAGGGGTAAGCTATCGCGTATTGCGGGCGGTGGTAAACTTGTCACTACAGGCGAGGCCCGGCAACTATTCAGCGGAGGTGCGAACGATGCCATCTCAAATGAAGTTGGGCGTTATAACCATCCAGAACACGGACTGGCCTACAATCCTGCACCGCTGGCAGTACATTGAGCAGCTGGGCTTCGACAGCGTCTGGGTGGCCGATCACTTCGTGAACCACCGCCAGACCCACAGCCCCTGGCACGAAGCCTGGACCTTGCTACCTGCTCTCGCCACCATGACCAGCACCATACGCTTCGGCACGCTCGTTAGCCCGTTCGCCCTGCGCAACCCTGCGATGCTGGCCCGGCAGGCGCTCACCGTAGACCACATCTCTAATGGCCGCCTGGAGCTAGGCCTCGGCACCGGCACGAGCCACGATGTAAGCTTTCGCATGCTGGGCATAGAGGACTATACGCCTGCCGAACGTGTGTCACGCTTCCGAGAGACGGTAGAGATAATTGACGGCATGCTCCGCAACGAGGTAACTACCTACGAGGGCAAGCACTACCGGGTGCACGGTCTGGTGACACGTCCCGCCCCCGTCCAACAACCGCGCATACCCCTGACGATAGCCGCGCTCGGTCCGGCTATGCTGAAGATCACGGCCCAGTACGCCGACAGGTGGAACACGTATGCCGCAGGCGTGGGGTCTCCAAAAGAAGCTGTGGAAGTTACCCGCCAGCGGAACGAAACGCTCAATGAATACTGCGCGCAGATAGGCCGCAACCCCGACGAAATCATCAGGTCCTACCTGGTATATGGCAGCGTTGCCGGTGCAAGTCCCTTCGATTCTGTGGGTGCCTTCGAGGATATGGTCGGCAGCTACCAGGAAGCAGGGATGAACGAGATAATCTGCTACTACCCACCCACCGAGTGGTACCCCCAGGGCAACTCCACCCAGAACGACACCTTCGAGCGCATAGCCACCGACATAATCCCCAAGCTGAGAGCGACTTAACGCCGTAGGGGCACGATGCACCGTGCCCCTACACACATTAATCTTGGCGCGTCCTTGGCGTCCTTTGCGTCTTGGCGGTTCCGTCTCCTAGTTATGCCGTGCCCTTACGTCGGTTGATTTCGGCAACCAGGGCTGGCACCACCTGGTGCAGGTCGCCCACCACGGCCAGGTCGCAGAACTGGAAGATTGGCGCGTTGGGGTCCTTGTTGATCGCGATGATGGTGCCGGAGGTCTGCATACCCACCTTGTGCTGGATTTCGCCGGAGATACCCACCGCCACGTACAGCTTGGGCCGCACCGTCTTGCCGGTCTGCCCTATCTGGTACGAGTAGGGTATCCAGCCCATGTCCACAATCGCTCGGGTAGCGCCCACGGCCCCGCCGAGCGAGTCGGCAAGCTCACGCACCATATCGAACTTTTCGGCGCTACCCAAGCCGCGGCCACCCGCCACGATCACCTGCGCACCCGCAAGGTCGGGCACCCCGCCCTTCTCGGCCACGCTCTCCACGACAGTCATGCCGGGGGTGACATCGCCCGGTACGGGTGCCTCCTGCACGTTAGCCGCCGCACCCCCGCCGCGAGTGGCCGTCGCCACGCCGGGACGCACCACTGCAAGCACCGTCTGCTCGCCCTCGGTCTTGAACTGCGCGCTCACCCGCAAAGAGCCGTTGAACGCAGGAGTAACAGCCGTAGCCTTGCCACCGTTCACCGTCACCTCGACAGTGTCCGCGTTGATGCCCAGTCCCAGCCTGCCACAGATGCGCCCCGCCCAATCCTTACCAAGCGGCGTGGAAGGCAGCAGCACCAGCCGGGGATTGTGCTGGCTAATGAGGGCCGAAATGGCAGCCGCCGCCGGCCCCACGAGATCACTCCTGGTGCGCTCATCCGCCACGTAAAATACAGTGGCAGCACCATACTGCCCCACCGTCTCAGCCGCCTCGCGCGGCCCGATTACGACAGCGCCACCCTGCCCGCCGTACTGCCCGGCCAACTGTGCCGCCATACTCACAAGCTCCAGCCCCAGCCTCTTCGGCCTCCCGGCGGAGTCGGTCTCTACAATCGCCCAAACGTCATTGTTCGTAGCCACAGTTCCTCCATTTCGGAATTGGGAATTCGGATTTCGGATTTAGAAGGTATCCAACAAATCCCAAATCCGAATTCCCAAATCCCAAATCTAAATCAGTTTTTTGCTTTCAAGGAAATCGGCTATGGCCGCCGCTGTTGTCGCTGGGTCTTCCGCCTTTAGTATCTGGTTGGCGCGGGCGGTCTGCGGGCGCTCGGTGCCAGTGACCTGGCTCTTCGCCCCCGACAGGCCCACCTCGGACGCGTCTATGCCCAGGCTGGCGACGTTGTGGTCTGCGATTTCCTTCTTCTTGGCTTTCATGATGCCGGGGAGCGACGGGTAGCGCGGCTCATTGGCCGTCTGCGTCACAGATACGACACACGGCACCGGGGCCTCTACCACGTCATAGCCAACGTCGCTGCCCCGCTTGCCTCTCACCTTGCCGCCCTGCACGCTCACTTCGTTGATCCAGGTGACGGCCGGTAGGCCGAGCATCTCCGCGACCGCGTTGTAGATGATGCCGCCTCCAGCGTCGGTGCTCTGCGAGCCGAACATCACGATGTCGAATTGTAGGGTCTTGAGGGCGGCTGCCAGCACGCGGGCGGTGGCCCACATGTCAGAGCCGTGAAGCGCGGAGTCCGCCACCAGCACGGCGCGGTCGGCGCCCATAGCCAGGCCCTTGCGGATCGTCTCGGTGCTGTTCTCTGGCCCCATGCACAGGAGGACGATTTCGCCGGTTGCCGCGCCACTCTCGCGTATGCGCAGGGCCTCTTCTATGGCGTACTCATCCCAGGGGTTGATGACCGCGGCCACTGATGCGCGGTCGAGCGTGCCGTCGGGCAGCAGTCTCTTCTCAGCCGTGGTATCAGGCACGGATTTCATGCATACTACTATATTCAACGCCGTTGTCTCCTATATCGATGCGGATTGGCGATTTCGCCGGACATTCGGTGAATCGTATCACAAGCCCAGCATATGGTCAAGCAGGAGCCATGCCGAGAGGGACAAGAGACGGAAACGCAAAGACGCAAAGAACGCAAAGGACGCGCAAAGAAGATAAGGATTATTCACCGCAGAGACGCAGAGAGCGCGGAGATTACGCAGAGAATAGTGGAGGGTGTTCTTACCATGGTAACACTGTGCTGTAAGATGTAGCCCCTGCACTTGCGCAAACAACCACAATCTGTGCGTAATCTCTGCGTCCTCTGCGTCTCTGCGGTGCAATCACTTGTTTCTTGAGAGGACCAGATGGACCTGGACATCATAACGAAGCAAATTGAAAGTAGCACGCCCGACTTGCAGGTGCAGACTCTTCAATTAGAGGGTGAGGGCGACTTTTGCCGGGCCTACACGGTAAACGAAGCCTGGATCTTCCGGTTCGCGTGGAACGAGGAAGGCTCCCGTGCGCTCGAACGCGAAATGGTGTTGCTGCCTGAACTGAACCAGGTAACAACACTGCCCATACCTGACATAGCTTACTCAGGGCGCTCACCGGATACCGGCTTCGCATTCGTTGCCTACCCGCGTATACCGGGGACAGAACTTACACCACAACGGCTGGCTGCTCTTGACGCGGTCGGTCAGGAACGTTGCGCGACGGAACTGGCGCGGTTTCTCCGAGAGGTACACTCGTTAGGTTCAGCGAGGGCCATGCAGCTTGGTGTCCTGCGATGTGGGTACCCATTCTGTAGGACGGAGGAAGGTATCGCACAAGGTCCAGCCGCCCTACGCTACAGGCTCGACCTGCAAAAACTACTCAACTACCCGGCAATTGATGCGGACACAATCAGTTACTTGCGCACCCTGGTTGATACGCTACTGTACCCCATGTCACCTGGAGAGTTACCCCAGGCACCCGTCCACGGCGACCTTTCGCCGGAGCACATCCTCTTCGATGAGGCAACGGGCAACATGACAGGAGTCATCGACTTCAGCGACGTGGTAGTAACCAGCCCCCTACTCGACTTCGTGTACCTGTACCACTCTTATGGGTTGGGCTTCCTTGGCACGCTCGTGAAGCACTATGGAGTACAGGACCAGCGCGCTACGGTGGAGCGAACACGCTTGCTACACCAGTGGTACCTCGCTATACGCCTGTTGTGGGTGCTGGAGCACGATTATCAGCTGGGCGTCGAGCCGCGCCTGCGAGAGTTGAAGAGGGCAATAGCGTCAGCGACGGACTCCAGCTGATGTTACCGGCCCCACGTCCTAATACCAGTTGGGACTAAAGTACGCGTGCATAGCATAGCAAAACGGCCCACCCTTCTGTATAATAACGGCGATAAAGGAGGAACAGAGCCAATTGGGGGCTGCACCAGCCAACACCTACCGGCAGGCAGGAGTTGACATAGACGCGGGCGCAAGGACCGTGGGGCTGATGCGCGCGGCCGTGAGGGGCACTTTCGGGCCAAACGTGCTGGCAGACCTCGGCCATTTCGGCGGCCTTTACGCCCTCGACCCCTCCTCCGAGGAAGGCCCCGTGCTGGTGGCGAGCGCCGACGGTGTAGGCACCAAGCTCAAGTTGGCTTTCGCGCTGGGCACGCACCGGCTCATCGGGCACGACATCGTCAACCACTGCATCAACGACATACTGGCGTGCGGCGCTCGGCCCCTCTTCTTCCTCGATTATGTAGCCGCGGGCAAGCTGGTACCTGAGCAGACCGCCGAGGTAGTCACGGGCATGGCGGAAGCGTGCAGCGCCGCAGGTTGCGCGTTGCTGGGTGGCGAGACCGCCGAGATGCCCGGTATGTACGCGTCGGGCGAGTACGACGTGGCGGGCTTCATCGTGGGCATGGTGCCCCGCGACCGCATCTTGCTCGGCCACAACATCGAGCCGGGCGACGTGGTGATGGCACTGCCGTCTAACGGCTTGCACACCAACGGCTATTCGCTGGCCCGCGAGGTGCTTGGCTTGAACGGCGACCCCGAACAAGCAAGGGAGCGGATCTCAGAGTACAATGAGACGCTGGGCACCACGCTTGGGGAGGCGCTCACCAGGCCACACACTTCGTACTTGAACAACATAGCCCCACTGCTCGATCTGCCGGAGAGGCCTATCAAGGGAATGGCGCACATCACAGGCGGGGGCCTGCTCGACAACATACCGCGAGTGCTGCCCGATACCTGCGCCGTTGAATTAGACACGGTGGCATGGAGCGTGCCTCCCATCTTCCGGCTTATACAGCGAGCGGGCGGCATCGAAGCGGGCGAGATGGCAAGGGTGTTCAACATGGGCCTCGGCATGGTGCTCATCGTCGCACCGGAGCATGCGGAACTGGTAGAAAGCAAGCTGCCAAACGTAATCAGGGCGGGCAGGGTCACGGCCTGGGAAGGTGGCGAGCGCATCAGCCTCCGTGGCGAGCAGTAACCGGGTCGTGAGAGTAGGAGACGAGGCGGCCCCGGACAAGGCACGGTTCAGGCTGGGGGTGCTGGTCTCCGGCAGGGGCACCAACCTGCAAGCGATACTCGACGCGGTACGACGAGGAGAGCTACAGGTAGCGGTAGCCCTGGTGGTGTGCAACCACAAAGATGCGGGGGCAATCGAGCGGGCGCGGCAGGCAGGTGTGCCGGTCGAAGTGCACGAATTGAAGGCTTACCCCTCCAGACTGGCGCAGCAAGAGGCCATCGCGAGCCGCCTGGAGCAAGTGGAGGCGGGCCTGGTGGTGTGCGCGGGTTGGGACCGGGTGCTGGAGCCGCAGGTAGTGAGGCGGTTCGCGGGCCGGATGATCAACGTCCACCCGTCGCTCCTTCCGGCGTTCGGGGGCGGTTTGCACGCGATAGAGGACGCATTGAGGTACGGGGTGAAGATAACCGGCTGCACGGTCCACTTCGTCACCGAAGAGGTGGACACCGGCCCGATAATCTCACAGGTCGCCGTGCCGGTCATGCCAAACGACACATACGACACGCTGGCCGAGCGAATACACGCTGAAGAGCACCGCCTCCTGGTGGAAGCGATCAGGCTCTACAGCCAGGGCAAATTAGAGGTAGACGGAAGAGTAGTTCTGAAACGTGAAACGGGTTCTGAAACGTGATGCGGCAGGCGAAATATTACCGATATCACGTATCCTGTGTCACATAACAACATCACGTTTCACGTTTCACGTTTCAGAACCCGTTTCA
>DASVRN010000103.1:0-11058 GCA_036388595.1 Chloroflexia bacterium | reverse complement strand
TGAGCGCAGCGAAGGATCTCAAGAAGGTGCGTAGGGATGGCGTTGAACGTTGTGGATGCTGGTGCTGAAGGTTCAGCGTAGCGGTAGAAGTAACATCTGAGATCCTTCGCTGCGCTCAGGATGACAGAGGGAATATGGTTCCCCAAGGAAACAGAGTCGAATTCACGTACCAACGTACACAAACCGCATCACGTTTCACGTTTCACGTTTCAGAACCACGTTTCAGCAACAGGAGGGCAGATTGGCAGACAAGAGGAACCGAGGCAAAGAGGACACTGGCGCGGGGTTGGTAGCGTACACCCAGCCGAAATCGGCGGCGGCCGAGGCGTACCGCACGCTACGCACCAACATACAGTTCGCCAGCCCGGACAACCCAGTGCACACCATCCTGGCTACCTCCACCAGCCCGGACGACGGCAAGTCCACCACAATCGCCAACCTGGCGATTACGTTCGCGGCTTCGGGCTTCTCGACCGTGCTGGTGGACGCCGATTTGCGGAGGCCGCACCTGCACAAGATTTTCGGTCTCTCCAACGACACGGGGTTGACTACCCTCGTGGCCGAGCTTGCCCGCGCCACCAGCGCCTCGACAGGCCCCCTGAGTACAGGCCAGCTCCGCGTGCACCGCCCCCTCCAGCCGACCCAGGTGGAGAACCTGCACGTGCTCACCAGCGGCCCCATACCGCCCAACCCCGCCGAGATACTAGGCTCCCAGCGTATGACCGAGGTGCTGGCGATGCTGCGCGACACCGCCGAGTACGTGCTGATAGACACACCGCCCATCATCGCCGTGACGGATGCCGCCGTGCTCTCACCCCGCGTAGACGGTGTGCTACTGGTGATTAACGCCGGCAAGACCCGCCGCGACCTCGCCGTGAAAGCCCGCGACATGCTCCAACAGGTGAACGCCCACGTCCTCGGCGTGGTCCTCAATAACGCTACGCTGGACAAGAGTGCGTACGCGTACTACGGGTAGGCGGTGGAACGTGGGACGTGGTTCTGAAACGTGAAACGTGATGCGGCTTGTGTACGTTGGTACGTGAATTCGACTCTGTTTGTTACGCGAAAACCCTGCCCCTTCTTGTCATCCTGAGCGTAGCGAAGGATCAGGTGGGTAGGCGAGAGTCTTCAACGTACAGGATAATGGTGGCAAGAGGGGCACTGGTCCTGGAAAAGTAAGAGTCAAGAACGGGCCACTGATCCTTCGCTACGCTCAGGATGACAGGAAGTCTCTTGGTCCTCCTACATGAATGGCTCGCTATTCACGTACTCTCTTTAGCAAACCGCATCACGTTTCACGTTTCACGTTTCAGAACCAATCCCCATGATAGACATCCACTCCCACATCATACCCGCACTCGACGATGGGCCTACCGACATGGAAGTGTCGGTGGCTATGGGCCGGATTGCCGCGCAGGAAGGCACACAGGTGCTGATTTCGACCTCGCATAGTGCGGAGGCGAGTGCTGTAGGGTACGAGGGGATGCTGGAGAGGCTCAGCCATGTACGGGCGGCGTGGGAGAGTGCGGGTATCGACATACGGTTGGAGCTTGGGGTAGAGATATTCCTGGACTACGAGACCTTAGAGGACTTGCGCTCCGGGAGGCTCTGGACGCTGGCGGGCAGCCAGTATGTGCTGGTGGAAGTGCCTTATACCCCCTGGCCCGCGTATGCCGAGCGCGCCCTGTTCGACCTGCAAACGGCGGGCTACACCCCCATCCTGGCCCACCCCGAACGCTACACCGCCATACAGGACGACCCCAATCTGCTGTATCGACTGGTGCAGCGCGGCGTGCTGGGGCAGGTCACTTCAGCCGCCCTCCTGGGCGAGCAGGGTGAGAAAGTACACCGCAGCGCCGAGACCCTGGTGCGGCACGGCCTGGTGCAGTTCATAGCATCGGACAGCCACAACGTCAGGTCGAGACGGCGTATGCCCCTCTTGAGGGAGGCAGTGCAGGCCGCCGCGCTGCTCGTGGGGGAGGAGGCCGCGCTGGATATGGTGACCACCAATCCCGCCGCCCTGCTGGACAAAAGGCCTGTTGAGACATCGCCGGTGCCCGTGGAGGTGCGGCGTTCGTTCATGGGCGGGTTGTTCGGAGGCGGGAAGCGGGCTGAATAAGCAGCTAAGGTTTCAGCCTGATGTTCAGCTCGTACCCGGCGGGCGCGGTTGTGTGCCTGCTGGTCCCGGCTACGAGCAGCACGGCCCTGGTATAGGGACCTCCCCCTCCCAGACCAGCTACCTCCAGGCTGGCGGTGCCCTCGGGTGCCACCTCGACCTCCTGCACGTCGAGGCCACCCTCTTTGAACTTCACTATAGCCAGGCGGAAGGTCTGGGGTAGCTTGTTGGCTATGCGCACGAAGCCCTCTCCGTCCCAATCGGTGTCCGCCTCGGCGTTGTCGCTGTAGCCGATCTCCGGGATGGAGATGTCGTCTACAGCCATGCCTTCGGTGTTGAAGCCGTCGTCGGTGATGTACTCGAAGCGAAGCATGACTTCTCTGCCCGCGTACTTGCTCAGGCCGATTTGCTCTTGCAGCCAGCCGTTGGCGTCCGCCCCCGGCTTGTCGGCGCTCTTGCCGGTGTAGGCGTGGCCCAGGTTGTTGCCGTTGGGGTCTGAGCTTGTGGTGTACTCACCCTCCAGAGTTGCCCAGGACGCACCGTTGTCGGTGGACGCTTCCACGTAGCCGTAGTCGAGGTCGTCCTCGATGCGGAACCACGTGCTGAAACGGAGGGTGGCGCTGCTAACGTCCGTGAGGTCGAAGCGGCGGGTGAGGGTGCTGTCGGCTTGGTCGCCTCGATTGCTCCACCAGAGGCCTTCGCCGCTGTGGGCGGGAGCCGGTACCAGGCGGGCCTCCGTGTCGCCGGTAAAGGCGATTTGCAGGGTATCGCCATCGTTGGGTGGGGTCAACTCCACGTAATCGGTGCCAAACTGCGACACCGCGCCCCCTAACGACCTGGGATAATCGTCCACCAGGTTTTGCGGCGACACCTTTACCTCACGGCCGGGGTAGTAGAGACCCAGGTCCTCCGCGCCCGGCTCGCTATCGAGCAGGTTCGCCAACGTCCACCTGTTGAACGCGTCGAGGAAGCTGTCTTGCGAGCCGAGGTCCGCGAGGGCATTGTCCACCGCGTCCGCGCCCCGGCCCCTGGCGGCTACCACGGCCCGCAACACCTGGTCGCCACCATAATGCGCGCGTAGGAAGTCGAAGAAGAGGAACGAAGCCCCGTAGTTGGCGCGGGAGGCCTCGGGGTTCGACTGCCACGAGTTTAGCTGCAAGTCGGAGCGGCCCAGGAAGTCCTGTTCCACTCCGCCAGTGCCGTAGCCGTTGATATCCTGCGCCAGCATCGAAGCGCCCTCATTGAGCCACACGTCGTGCCCGGCGTTGTGGTGCCAGTGGATCATGTGCTGGTGCTCGTGGGCCAGCGTGCTCAACAGCCCTGAGGTGTCGTTCATGCCGACATAGATGATCTCGCGCTGGTTGCTGAACGGGTTGACCGCCCGCGTGTACTCGTCCGCCGACACGAAATAGCCGCCCGCTCCCGGTATGTGGGCGATCAGCACCGTCATACGCGGGTCGCCGTCCACGCCGGGCACCCATTCGGTGCCGAACAGCCGGTGGTTGGTGGGGTATACCTGCTGCTCGAAGCCCCGCGCCGCCTCCTCCAGCACGTCTTCATCCATCTGTTGCCCGTCCTGCACGTACCAGTAGACGTGCTCGGTCACCTTGAGCAGCGTGGCGGTAATCGTGTAGTAACGCCTGGCGAGGATGTCGCTCATGTAGAAGGTGTCGGTATGCCCCACCGTGGGGTCTACCGCCGGACGCTCCAAAGTGCGGGACGGCGTCTCGTCATTCGTGGGCTTGAGGCGCAGCGTGATGGAATAGAGGTCGCGCACCGGCACCTGTTCGGCATCGAGCGATTGAAGCGTCTGCTCGGCGGCTGAGAGGGTGGTTGGCACCGGGGTGGCCGTCGCTGCGTGTGTGGCAGTACCTTGCGACGTGGACGTAGCCCGTGGAGTGTTGCTGGGCGGCTGAGTTTCTGTGCTACTTGCGGTGGATTGCTGCGTTGCGATGGCTACCGTGGCGCTGGGGGTTGGCGTGGATGGGGTGCCTTGCTGCCCGCCCACGTATTGTGCTGCCAGCAGCGCCAGGGCACCGGCCACCAGTGCCACTACGAGCAGCGCCAGCGCCAGGCGCGCGATGGTATTCTTTTGCCCGCCGGTCGGGGAGGAGGTTATCAAATAGTGGCTGCCTTGTCGGAAGATGCAGGGGCGCGGTGCGTTGTGCCCCTGTGACACCACGCATTGGGCTTGGCCGCGTTAGCTTTCAGTCTATTATGCGGAATAGCCGCCCGTTTGTGCAAAGGGGGTCTAGCGGCGGCCGTACGCCAGCAGCCGCATGCCGTTGAGGGTGACCAGGAGCGACACGCCCATATCAGCGAAAATCGCGCCCCACAGGGGGAGCCAGCCGAACGCGGCCAGCACCAACGCCACCGCTTTCACCAGCAGAGATGCCGCTATGTTCACCTGTATGGTAGAGAGCGTGCGGCGCGACAGGAGCACGGCGTAGTCGAGGCGGGAAAGGTCGTCGCTCATGAGGGCTACGTCGGCCACTTCGAGGGCGGCGTCGGTGCCCGCCACGCCCATCGCGATGCCCACCTCGGCGGCTGCCAGCGCGGGCGCGTCGTTCACGCCATCGCCCACCATCGCCACGGGGCCGTGCTCCCTGGTAATGCGCTCCACCACGTCCAGCTTGTCGGCGGGGAGAAGTCCGGCGTAGCACTCGTCCACGCCTACCTCGCGGGCAATCGCCTCCGCCGTGCGGGGGTTGTCGCCGGTGAGCATCGCCACGTAGGTAATGCCCGCCTCGCGCAAGCCCCTTATCGCCTCTTTCGCATCATGGCGCGGGTTATCGGCCAGGGACACCACGCCCAACGCGCCTTCGCGGGTGCCCACGAGCACGGCGGTCCGGCCCTGCGCCTGTTCTTCCTCCAAGAGCGAGGCCACACCATCCACCGGGATGCCCTGCTCCTGGAAGAGGCGGGCGTTGCCCACGTAGACCTCGCGCCCCTCAACCACGGCTCTCGCGCCCAGGCCGGGGAACGCCTTGAAATCGGAGGCTTCCGGGGCGCCGTGCTTCAGGTTCCGGCCCGCGTGCACTATTGACTTGGCAAGGGGGTGCTCGGAGCGCGCTTCCACCATGCCGGCCAGCTTGAGCAGGGCGTCGTTGTTGCCGTCGGGGGCGCGTACTGCCACCACGCGAGGACGGCCTTCGGTGAGGGTGCCGGTCTTGTCGAACGCCACCGCCTTCACCTTGCCCAGCGCCTCCAGCGTGGCCCCACCCTTGAGCAGCACGCCCCGCCGCGTGGCAGCCCCTATGGCCGACACGATGCTGACGGGGGTGGATATGACCAACGCGCAGGGGCAGGCCACCACAAGCAGCACCAGCGCACGGTAGAACCATTCGCTAAACGGCTGCGCGAACAACAGGGATGGCAATATGGCAATCAATGCGGCGGCCGCTATTACCACCGGCGTGTAGATGGCCGAGAAACGGTCCACGAACTGTTGCGAAGGGGCGCGCCTCCCCTGGGCCTCCTCCACCATTTCGATGATGCGGGCCAGGGTGGTGTCTTTGGCAGCCCGTTCCACTCGTATGCTGAGCGCGCCGGGACCGTTGATGGTGCCCGCGAACACCTCCGCGCCAGGCTCCACGTCCACGGGCACGCTCTCGCCGGTGATGGGCGACTGGTCGATGGATGAAGTGCCCTGAAGCACCACTCCATCCAGGGGCAGACGCTCGCCATGTCCGACCAGCACCGTCTCGCCGGGCTGCACCTCCTCCACAGGCAGGCGCACCTCCCGCATGAGCGGCAGACCGTTGCTCCTGTCGGCCCGGCGCACCAGGGCGGTGGCGGGTGTGAGGTCCATCAGGGCGCGAATGGCCCCACGTGTCTTGTCCAGCGTGTAGGACTGCAAGGTGCCGCCGAACGCGAACAGTAGCACCACGGTGACAGCCTCGCCCCAGTCGCCCAGCAGCACCGCGCCTACCGCCGCCACGGTCATGAGCAGGTTCATATCCGCGCGCCCCGCCCGCAAGGCCAGCAGCCCCGCCCTGGCAAATGCGGCCCCCGCTACCACGATGCCCGCAGCAAAGAACGCATTGACTAACCAGGCGGGTGCGGGCGTGAACGACAGCGCCAGGCCAACCAAAGCCGCGACGGTGCCCACGGCGGTATTGATTGCCCGCCGCTCGCGCTTCCAGAAGGGTAAGCTCTCACCGGAGCGTCGCTTCGCAACGGGTGTGGCCCTGTAGCCTGCCGCCGTCACCACCCGCTCAATCGTGCTCGTCACTGGAAGCTGCGCGGGCACCGTAGGTGTCACCGATAGCCTCGCCGTACCGAAGTTCACACTTGCCTGGGCCACACCCGGCAGCGCCTCCACCGTCTTCTCGATGGTACGCGCGCAATCGGCACAGTCCATACCCTCAATCACAAACTCAAGAGGGCCGGTTCGCGTATTCGCCGCAACGGTGTCTTCCACGTTGTAGCCAAGCTCCGACACCCGCTTGACTAGAGCGTCATGCGTAGCCACGGCAGGGTCGTACGACACCTGCGCCGTACCCGCGCCAAAGCTCACGCTGACCGACCTGACGCCCGGCACCATCTCCAGCGACTTCTCGATGCTTATCGCGCAGTCCGCGCAGTCCATCCCGCTGATGCGCAGCTTTTCAGTTGTATCAGTTGTGTGGTTCTTCCTGGTAGTTATCATGGGTTTCTGGTTCTGAAACGTGAAACGTGAAACGTGATGCGGCTTGTGGTATTTAGTACGTGAACATGGCGCTGTCTCTTATGTGGGACTCTGCTCCCCCCCGTCATCCTGAGCGTAGCGAAGGATCTCAGATGCTGCTATTACTCCTGCGTTGAACCTTCAACACCATTGTCCTACCATTCAACAGCATCCATACTCACCTTCTTGAGATCCTTCGCTACGCTCAGGATGACAGGGGGGGACCGGAGTCCCATCGGACCGACTCGCTGGCAGTCACGCTCCAACATTAGCAAGCCGCATCACGTTTCACGTTTCACGTTTCAGACATCCCTCACATGCTCCAAACAAACGCTCAGGAGCGTCCTGATGTGGCTGTCGTCGAGGGTGTGGTAGACGATCTTGCCCTCGCGGCGGCTGCGGACCAGGCGCAGGCGGCGCAGCACCTTCAGGTGCTGGGACACCGCCGACTCGCTGACGCCCACTATGGCGGCTATGTCGCAGGTGCATAGCTCCTGTTCCAGCAGGCTGTAGACGATCTTGGCGCGGCTGGGGTCCGACAGCGCCTGGAACGTCCCTGCTAGCTCCTGGTACTCGTCCATAGGCAGCAACACATCGCGGCCCCTGCGCACGCTCTCAGGGTGCACGCAACGTACTTCGCAGCCGTCCGCGCCTGCTTCGATCTGCACCATGCTGGCGGTGCCTGCTGTTGTGGGTGCCAGTGCCATTCGTTTGCCCTTTAGTGTCTTGGTGCTTCAATTAAGTATACGCTAAATCGTTACTAATGGTAACACCTTTTCCACACACGTGCAAAACCGGGATGCGTTGCTTCTCCGGGTGTAGCATCCGCGCAACTGGTGCACCGGAATCGTCCGGTGGCTACATGAGACCGGGGGTAGTTGCCATGCGTGTGGACTGGATTTTGCTCGTGTTGCTGGCGGCCATGTGGTTGGCGGCGGGTGGGGTGCCCGCGCTCCATTTACGCCGCAGGAAGAAGCAATAAATAACATGCCCAAACCTGAACCTATCGTTTTGCTCGACGGTGAGGCGATTCGCCGCGCCCTCACCCGTATAGCCCACGAGATACTCGAGCGCAACAGCGGCGTGCGCGACCTCGCCCTGGTCGGCATCAAGACGCGGGGTGAGACGCTGGCGACGCGACTGTCCGCCCTGGTAGAGAAGTTCGAGGGCCTGGCCGTGCCTGTGGCCGAGCTTGACGTCACCCCCTACCGCGATGACAGGCCAGAGTTCAGAGGGCAGGGTGCGGGCACGAGGGGCGAGGTGTCAGGCCTCGACATAGAGGTGGAGGGCCGCACCATCGTGATCGTGGACGACGTGTTCTACACCGGGCGCACGGTGCGAGCCGCCATTGACGCCATCATGGACAAGGGCCGCCCTTCCAGCATTCAACTGGCCGTGCTGGTGGACCGGGGGCACCGCGAGCTACCCATCCGCGCCGACTACGTGGGCAAGAACGTCCCAACCTCGCGGACCGAGAGCGTCCAGGTGCACCTCACGGAGACAGATGGACGCGACGAGGTGCTGCTGGTTAGGGAGGACGCTTGACGGAAACGCCAAGACGCCGAGACGCCAAGGACGCGCAGAGATTTAGTAGGGTGTTCTAAACAAGAGGAGCAGGGTACAACATAACGTACCCTGCTCCTTTTTTACTCTCTAAACCTTAATTGTCTTGGCGCGTCCTTGGCGTCTCGGCGTCTTGGCGTTTCCGTCAAAACCCTGCTTCAGTCGCGTACTCTCTTTATCCGCGCCCCCAGCGCCTCCAGGCGGGTTTCAATAGCCTCGTAGCCCCGGTCTATCTGGCCGACGTTGTAGATGGTGCTGTTGCCGTCCGCGCACAGGGCGGCGAGCAACAGGGCCATACCGGCGCGGATGTCGGGGCTGGTGATTTCGTCGCCTCGCAAGGGCGATTTGCCGACTACCACGCAGCGGTGCGGGTCGCACAGGACGATGCGCGCGCCCATGCTGATGAGGCGGTCCACGAAGAAAAGGCGGCTCTCGAACATCTTCTCGAAGATGAGCACGGTGCCCTCCGACTGGGTGGCGGTGACCAGCGCGATACTCATCAGGTCGGAGGGGAAGGCGGGCCATATGCCGTCGTCTATCTTGGGCACGGCTTCGTGCACGTCGTAAATGACGCGCAGGTCCTGCCCCCCCGGCACCACTATATCGTCTCCGTCCACGTCCACCTGCACGCCTAGCCTAATGAACACCAGCATGGTCATGCGCAGGTGCTCCGGCACCGCCTTTTTGATGCGCAGGTGCCCGCCCGTCACCGCGGCCAGGCCGATGAAGCTGCCTATCTCGATGTGGTCTGAGATGATGGTGTGCTCCCCACCGTGCAGCCTGGTCACACCGATAATGCTGAGGGTGTTGGTGCCGATGCCGCTTATCTTCGCCCCTAGCTTGTTGAGCATGTGGCAGAGGTCCTGCACGTGAGGCTCGGCGGCGGCATTGCATATGGTAGTGGCACCCTCAGCGAGCACGGAGGCGAGGATAGCTTGCTCGGTGCCCGTCACGCTGGCTTCGTCCAGGAAGATATCGGTGCCCTTGAGCCGGGCGGGTGCCTCCATGAAGTACTGGTCGTTGTCCACTTCCACCTTAGCGCCCAACGCCTTGAGGGCGATCAGGTGGGTGTCCACGCGCCTGCGCCCGATGGCATCGCCGCCCGGCTGTCCGACCACCGCGTAACCGGTGCGGGTGAGCAACGGCCCCGCCATAAGGATGGAGCCTCTTACTCTCGCGCCCAGGAACTTATCGGGCTGCCGGTCCACCTTGCGCGCCTGCAACGTGATGCTGTGCCTGGTAGCCAACTCCGAAGCTTCTACCTCGACGCCCATATCTCGGAGCATGTTCAGCAGAGTGCGCACGTCGGCTATGTCGGGTACGTTGTGCAGCGTCACCGGCTCATCGGTCAGCAAGCAGGCCGCCAGCATCGGTTGAGCCGAGTTCTTGTTACCCGCGGGCACGATCTCCCCGTTAAGGACGTGCCCCCCTTCGACTATCAATTTGTCCATTCTTCTCCCGATTCTGAAACAGGGTGCTGAAACGTGAAACGTGAAACGTGATGCGGCTAGGGAAAGTTGGTTCGTGGCTGCCAGGTGGTTGGTGCTACGGGACCAAACTCCCCCTGTCATCCTGAGCGTAGCGAAGGATCTCAGATGCTGCACCTACCGCTATCTTGAACTCTACCCACGAGCATCCTAACGTTTGACAGGGTCCCGCCTCACCATCTTGAGATCCTTCGCTACGCTCAGGATGACAGGGGGAGTATGGTCCTGCAACACCCAATGCGGCTAACTCACGAACCCTGTTTAGCAAACCGCATCACGTTTCACGTTTCACGTTTCAGAACTCATCTATTCACTTTCAAAGTAAGGCTGTAATAAAGCTCCCTGCCCGGAGCGGGGGCCTTGAGGGTGAGCCGGTTGGTACCGGCGTGGAGGGTGTTGCCAGGCAGTTGGATCGACACGGTGTCCACGTCGGCTGCGTTGGCACCCGCGCGGCTGTCTGACGCCGGTTGGGTTAGCTGCACCTGGCGGTCGTTTATCGTCATGCTGGGCCGGCCGGGCTGTAGTTCAAGCTGCTCCTGGGAGGCATAGAGGGATAGCGCCCACACCGCATCGGCCGTGCTGCCGTGCTCGGCCCAACCTAGCCCTTGCCGCGACTCCATCAGCCTGAGGGCGTAAGACTGTGCCGCCGACTTGTAGATAGCGGCATCCCGGCGGGTCATCATGCCGGGAGCGGGAGAACCTTCCTCACCGAACGAGGAGCCTGCCGACAGGGTAAGCTCCAGCATAGGGGCGAGGGCCGCCCTGTCGAGGTGCTCCTGCGCCTGCATGAGCCTGTTCGCCAGCACCAGGGCGTCGCCCGCTTGGCCTTCCTGCCACAGCGCCAATGCCAGCCATGCCTGTCCCGCGTGCGAGAGCTTCAAGCTGCTGTTAGCGCCCGCGTAGGCCATCATCGAACGCGCCTGCTCCAAATCGAGCATGCCGTATAGCGAGAGCACGTAGAGGCCGAACGCACGCTCCTGTAGACCGGCGGGACCTGCCTTTTCATCAACCGGGCGGGCCAGCTCAGCGGCCAGATATGCCAGGCCCCGCTGGACGATGCTGCCATCAACAGCCACATCGTCTTGTGAGGTCACGGCGTTGGGGGAGGCCATTGACAGGCGGCGCATCGCGAGAAGGACCTGGCTCGTGCCCACCACCTGGCTCGCAGCATGAGTGTCGAGGGTCGCGCCCCAACCACCGTCAGCGTGCTGGGCGGAGTAGAT
>DASVRN010000102.1:0-21770 GCA_036388595.1 Chloroflexia bacterium | reverse complement strand
GCCCATATGCAGGAGGGTCGCTTTTGAGAGAGCAGGTGGATAGAGGGGTAGAGGAGTCCCCTTGTGGGACTTTGCAGAGTGTAGCCCCCGATTTCAATCGCGGGGCGTCGCCTGGCACCTTATGTATCAGTGTTTGCTGATATTCCTTTGTTAGCATGGTACTGAGCGCAGCGAAGAATCTCGTCCTCCAGCACCCAAATACCACCTTTCCGTCAACCACTCAGTACCACAAGAAAGAGGAAACATCCCGGTGAAGGACGAGATTCTTCGCTGCGCTCAGAATGACAAGGGCCGACTCTGGTGCCCCTACTCCGCTTTGGTACTGGGGAGATAGCTTCTACTCAGTCCTCAGTCCTCAGTCCTCAGTCCTCAGTCCTCATCACTCCCTCACGGCACATAACCCAGCCGCGCCTCCAGGCCCGCTTTCACATCCGACCACTCCTCCGCGATGACGCTGAACATCACGTTGTCGCGCAGATAGCCGTCGGGCATGATAAAGAACTTGCGCAGGGTGCCCTCGCGCTTCGCCCCCAGCTTGGCTATGGCGGCCTGGCTGTGCAGGTTGCGCCCATCGGTCTTGAGCTGCACGCGTATGGCCCCAAGCGTCTCGAAGGCATGGCGCAGGAGGAGGTACTTGCACTCTGGATTGACGGCGGTGCCCTGGTAAGCCCGGCCGATCCAGGTGTTGCCGATTTCGAGGCCACGGTGAGCGGCCCGAATGTCCATGTAGGTGGTCACACCGATGGGCTGGCCGGTCTCGCGCAGGGTGGTGGCGAAGGGTTGCAGGTCGGGCATGTTGAACAAGCCCTGGATGTACGCCTGGAAGCCTTCGAGGGTCCACTGCTTAGGGAAGTGGCCGAAATAGTTGAAGATGTCCGGCTCGCACACAGACAACAGCCCCTCGGCATGGTCCATACCCAGCGGCACGAGCCGCACCACACGCCCCTCCAGCACAACAGGCTCGACGTTGAATGGCTCCACCTTCCCACCTCCTGCAAGTACAGTCTGCTCCCAATAATATACGGCACCTGCCGCTTAGAGACCATAGTCTCCCCTGTCACCCTGAAGTTTCGCCCTGTCATCCTGAGCGCAGCGAAGAATCTCAGATGCTGGTTCTACACTCACATTGAACCTACAGCACCATGCTTCAGGAAGTTCAACAGCATCCCTACCCACCTTCTTGAGATCCTTCGCTGCGCTCAGGATGACAGGGGGGTGTTTGGTCTCCACACTCCGAGATTAGTGCAACCACGTGCCTGACTAACCGGGTGCAACCGGGTTCGGCACGTATCTTGCCGCATCGTGTGAGAACTAACGTTGATATTGGAGGAGCACTAATGGCTGTAATTGGCTACTGGCTGTCGAGCGAGGAACATACGCCGAGCAAACTGGTGGAGTACGCCCGGCGCGCGGAAGAACTCGGCTTCACGCACATCATGATCTCGGACCACTACCACCCCTGGGTGGACGCGCAGGGTCACGCCCCCTTCGTGTGGAGCGTCATAGGCGGCATCGCCAGCGTAACGAAGAAGGTGACGCTTGGCACCGGGGTAACCTGCCCCACCATCCGCACCCACCCCGCTATCATCGCGCAGGCAGCCGCCACAGCCGCCGCGATGATGCCGGGACGCTTCATCCTGGGCGTGGGCACGGGCGAGAACCTGAACGAGCACATACTGGGCGACAAATGGCCCCCGTTCCAGCAGCGGCTGGAGATGCTGGAAGAGGCCATCGAGATTATGCGCAAGCTGTGGGAAGGCAAGCTCGCCAGCCACAGGGGCGAGTATTACACGGTAGAGAACGCCCGCCTCTACACGCTGCCCGACCAGCCTATACCGATCTACATTGCCGCCAAGGGACCGGAAGCTGCCGAGACGGCCGGACGCCTCGGTGACGGCTTCATCAACACGTCGGCGGAGAAGGAGCCGATAGAGGCGTTCGAGCAGGCAGGCGGCGCGGGCAAAGAGAAGCACGGGCAGTTCACCTGCTGCTGGGCCGAGACCGAGCAGGAGGCCACAAAGACCGCCTACGAAATCTGGCCCAACGGCGGCCTGAAGGGTCCGCTCTCGCAAGAGCTGCCCCTACCCCAGCACTTCGAGCAGGCCTCCGAGATGGTCAGCGAGGAAGACATCGCGGAGTCGGTGGTGTGCGGCCCCGACGTTGAGAAGTACCTGGAGAAGATACAGGAGTACGCGGACGCAGGCTTCACCCACATCTACCTGCACCAGATCGGCCCCGACCAGGAAGGCTTCTTCCGCTTCTACCAGCGGGAGCTTGAGCCGAGAATTAGGGGGTAGACGATGGACGATGGACGATGGACGATGGACGATGGACGATGGACGATAGGAGACGAAACCGCCAAGACGCCAAGGACCACGCCAAGGTTTAGGATTGTTGGATGGATGCTATGGAGTGATTTCAAAACCGAGCCAATGGGGTAGGATTAGCTCTGTCGAGTCATTACTTGGGGAGGAGAACTACGTTGAGCCATGTACATATACTTGAGGATTTGTCTCAAGACGCTGTCATTGAAGCAATGGAGAGTAACCTGGGCGCTTACTTTAGCTCGCTACATAAGGGGGGCACCGGCACGCATGTTACCTTCCACGATGACGGTGATATCAAGTGGTTCGTCAGCGACGTGCCGTTCCCCCTTTTGAATGGAGTAATGTGCGCAAAGCTCGAGGCGGGTTCTGAGGACAGGCGGATCGACGAAGTCCTGGGCGAGTTCAAAGCCGCCGGTGTGCCTATGCTGTGGTGGACCGGCCCTGCCTCGCAACCGGAGGATATTGGGGCCCGCCTGATGGCGAGAGGTCTCGTAAAGGCTGGCGCTCCTCCAGGCATGGCGGTTGATCTGCGTAACCTGGACGCGAGTGAAGCCCCACCAGCCGGTGTGACTATAAAGCGGGTCGATGGGGACGAAGTACTGAGTGAGTACGGGCAGGTCCTGCAACAGGCATTTGAGCTGCCCGACTTCGTTATGGGTATCGGTTTGGACATCCTGAAGAACAAAGGTTACGATGAAGCTGGAACTGTGCAAGACTACCTTGCCTACCTGGAAGGAACGCCGGTCGCTGTATGCTCAGTAGGCTACGGCGCGGGTGTTGCCGGTATATACAATGTGGGCACACTTGCGCAAAGCCGCGGGCGGGGCATTGGTAGGGCCATCACGCTTAGATCCCTGCTTGATGCCCGTGATAGGGGCTACAAGGTGGGCGTACTGGAAGCGTCAGGGATGGGTTACAACGTTTACAGGCAGCTTGGCTTCGAGGAGTACTGCCAGATGGAACTGTATCTATACATGCCAGGGACTGGGCAGTAGCAGGCTGGAACAACCGGAACTAGGTGTTGGTAAGTACCGTCCACTACTCTCTACTCAGTCCTCAGTCCTCAGTCCTCATTACTCCTATCGTCCATCGTCCACCAAAGGAGCTAACTCATGGCAACACTCAACTACGAAGAACGCGGCGACGGCACGCCGCTTGTGCTGGTCCACGGCTTTCCGTTCGATGGCTCGATCTGGCAGTCACAACTGGAAGAGTTAAGCGGCGAGGCGCGGGTAATCGCTCTCGATCTGCCGGGGTTCGGCGGATCGCGGGCGCTTGGGGGCGACGAAGCGTCCATTGACGACTACGCCGAGGCTATAGCGGGCTGGGCGCGAGATTTGGGGCTGGACAAGTTTGCGCTAGCGGGGCATTCGATGGGCGGGTACGTCGCGCTGGCGTTTGCTCGGCTACACCCTGAGATGCTGTCGGGCCTGGGGTTGGTCTGCACCCGGCCGGGCCCAGACACCGAACAGGCCAGGCAGGGCCGCTACACGATGATCGAGAACGTACGGGAGAAGGGTGCGCAAGCGGTGGTAGATGCCATGCTGCCCAAGCTGCTCTCGCCGCAGACACGGGAGAAAGGCTCCGAGGTAGAAGAGCAGACGCGTAATGTGATGCTCCTCCAGGACCGGCAGGGTATCATCGCCGCTCTGCAAGCTATGGCCTCCCGCCCCGACGCATCACCCACACTGCCACAGATAGAGGTCCCAACCGCCGTCATAGGTGGTGCCGACGACGCCATCATTCCCGCCGCCGAAGAAGACCTAATGGCCGCCACCATACCGGGAGCCGCCCAGGTCCGCATAGACGGCGCGGGCCACATGCCGATGCTGGAACAACCCGAACGCATGGCCGAAGCCCTCCGCAACCTCGTCCGCGGCTCCAGCACAACCCCCGCCATACCCGAACCCGCCGACCCTGACAACATCGAAGGCGTGCGCCGCCACGACTAAGGATTTAAACGCCAAGACGCCAAGACGCCAAGAACCCGCCGAGGTTTAGGATTGTTATTCAAGTAAGAGAAGCAGGGTACGAGATGTCGTACCCTGCTTCTCTTGGCATCCTCCAAACCTCTATATTCTTGGCGTGGTCCTTGGCGTCTTGGCGTCTTGGCGTTTCCGTCTTATCGTTGGGCTGCGGGCAGGTAGCGGAGGAACCAGTCGCGGGCCAGACGGGCTACCTCTTCAAGGGTGCCGCGCTCCTCGAAGAGGTGGCTCGCACCGGGGACGATGGTAAGTTGCACCTCTCCGCGCATCTGCGCCCTGGCCTGCTCGTTTAGCTGGATGACGATAGGGTCGTTGCCGCCTACGATTAGCAGGGTCGGCGCGGTTACGCTGCGGAGGGCTGGACCTGCCAGGTCGGGACGGCCGCCGCGCGAAACCACCGCCCCCACCGAGCCGGGGCGTTCGGCGGCAGCCACCAGCGCGGCAGCCCCGCCTGTGCTCGCGCCGAAGTAGCCCACGCGTAGGTTCGCCGTTTCGGGCTGTTGCGCCAGCCAATCGGTAGCCCACACCAGCCGCTCGGCCAGCATGCCTATGTCGAAGCGCAGGTGGGCCGTGCGCATATCCACCTGCTCCTCCTGCTGTGTGAGCAGGTCAACCAGTAGCGTGGCTAACCTAGCCTCCTGGAGCACCCCGGCCACGTAGCGGTTGCGGGGGCTGTGCCTGCTGCTGCCGCTGCCGTGGGCGAACAGCACCACTCCCCCGGCGTCCGGTGGCACCACCAGATTGCCCTCCAGCGTGACCGGACCAGCCGTGACCTGCACCACCCGCTCCTCTCCGCTCACATCCATATTCCGCCTCCTCATCTCTTACCGCTTACCTGCCGATTACATGCTTTATTGAGCAGGAATGGGGCCGTATATCTAAAACGCATGCCAAAATAAGGAATAGGAGAAGAGCACCCAGCGGTGGCCCCTGTCATTTCGAACGCAGTGAGAAATCTCGTCCCTCAGCACAGAGCAACCTTTTTCTTTCAGCCACGCATTACCCTGAGAAAGAGGAAACATCCCGGTATAGGACGAGATTTCTCACTTCGTTCGAAATGACAAGTTCCTACTCTGCTGCCGGAGTCAACCGTGGTATTATGAGATCGTTTCTATCAGATTACTGCATCACCAGATATTAGACCTCCATCGTGGATGTAACTGGCAAGCAATTTGCTTCGTAGTTATATAAGGTTACCGTAATCGTGATATCTACCCAGGTGACACCTGGCGTAACGGAGGAAGCAAACATGGGATTCTTTGACAAACTATTCGGGCGGCAAGAGGAGCCGGAGCAGCCACGCCCCGCTCAGCAGCCGTACCAGGGCGGACAGTACAACCAGCCGCAATACGGCCAGCAACAGCCTTATGGGCAGCAGGGCCAGCAGTACGGCGGCCAGTATGGACAGCAACAGTACGGGCAGCAATACGGTCAACAGCAGGGCCAGCCGGGGCAACCAGGTCAGATGACCGACGAGCAGGCCATCGCCCGCTACCGCTACATGCTGAAGACCGCGCCGCCTGAGACTATCGAGCAGGCCCACGCCGAGGCGTTCGCCCAACTCACCCCGGAGCAGCGCCAGATGGTGTTGCAGGAGCTAACCCAAGCCCTGCCGGAGCACGAGCGCAGGGCCGGCCAGTACAGCGACGACCCGCAATCGTTGGCCCGCATGGCTACCCGCGCCGAGATGCGCCAGCCCGGTACCATCGAGCGCACCTTCAGCGGCGCCGGTGCTGGCGGTGGCATGATGGGAGGTGGCATAGGTCTGGGTGGGCTGATGGCGGGCAGCTTTTTCAGCAGCTTCGCCGGTATGATGCTCGGCAGCATGGTATTCCAGTCCTTCTTTGCGAACGACCATGGCTATTCGGACGGCTACGCTGACGGTCAAGCCGCGGGCGAGCAGAACGCCGATGGTACCGACACGGGTAATGCCGATGTAAGTCAGGACGCTCAGGGTGGCGACTACGCCGGTGGCGACCAGTACGCGGGCGGCGACGTTGCAGGCTCCGATGTGGGCGGCTACGACAGCGGCATGGGAGGCGATTACGGCTCCAGCGGTGGCGGTTGGGGCGATTTCGGCGGTGGCGACTTTGGAGGTGGAGATTTCGGGGGCGGCGACTTCGGCGGCGACTTCGGCTTATAACCCGTGCGCGTACAGGACGAGCTAAACGCCAAGACGCCAAGACGCGGAGAACCCGCCAAGGTTTAGAAGGTTTAGAGAGTACAAAAAGGACCAGAGTACGTGATATGGTACTCTGGTCCTTTTGCTTAGAACCCCTTACATCCTTGGCGTGGTCCTTGGCGTCTTGGCGTCTTGGCGTTTAGACCTCTTCCGTCCCACGAACAATATCCACGAGGGCACGAAGGCCAAGTAGATAGCTGTTGGGACCGAAGCCCGATATTTGGCCCCGGCACACCGGGGTCAGCACCGATTTGTGGCGGAACTCCTCACGGGCGTGGATGTTGGAGAGGTGTACTTCCACTGTGGGGAGGCCAACGGCTGCTATAGCGTCGCGCAGGGCGTAGCTCGTATGCGTGTAAGCCCCGGCGTTGATTAGGATGCCCCTGGCCCACTCCAGCCCGGCGTGTATCTCGTCTATCAGCGCGCCTTCGTGGTTGGACTGCACGATACGCAGGGTGGCCCCAAGTTCGGCGGACTGCTCCTGCAACCGGGCGTCAATCTCCGCCAATGTGGTTGTGCCGTACACCCCTGGCTCCCGCCGCCCCAGCAAGTTGAGGTTGGGGCCGTGCAGAACCAGCAGTTTCAGGTCGCGGGACCGCTCTTCGTTTCCCTGGCTCATTGCATCACCAACATCGCGCTCTTGATGGCTTCTTCCACCACGTCCTCCACCAGGGACACGCGACCCAGGGTTTCAGGGAGCACCAAGCGCAGCCGCCCGTCAACCCGCTTCTTATCGCCCAGCATCGCCTCGTATACGCCCTCCACTTCGGCAGCATCAGAGAGTTCCGGCGCTCCCCACCTGGTAGGCAGGCCCCACTTAGCGAGCACTCGCCCCACTCGGAGTTCAAGCGCAGGATCGCAGATGCCAAGATTCACCGCCAGGCGGAAAGCCACCGCCATGCCCTGCGCCACCGCCACACCGTGCAGGCGCGAATAGCCGGTGCGCTTCTCGAAGGCGTGGCCGAAGGTGTGCCCCAGGTTCAGCAGGGCGCGCTCGCCTCGCTCCTCCGGGTCCCGTTGCACGATTTCACGCTTCACCGTTATCGCGGCGGCAAGCGCCCTCACGTAGTCAACCTCTGCCGGATCCGTGGCTTCAAGGTAGTCGAACAGGGCGGGGTCTCCTATGACGCCCGCCTTGATGATTTCAGCCATGCCACAGGCCACCTGTAGGGCTGGCAGGGTCGCTAGCGTATTGAGATCGGCCACTACAAGGGAGGGGTGCTTGAACGCGCCCAGCAGGTTCTTGCCGCGTGGGTGATCCACCCCCACCTTGCCGCCGACGCTCGAATCAGACATGGCTAACAGCGTGGTTGGCACTTGCACGAACGGCACGCCACGCATGTAGACCGAAGCCGCGAAGCCCGCCGTGTCGCCCACCACGCCTCCACCCAGCGCGAGCACCCAGCTACCCCGGTCCAGTCCCGCATCCAGAGCCGCCGCCACGAACAGGCTCACCGACTCCCAACTCTTGTGCTGCTCCCCGGCGGGCATCACCGCGAACGCTACCTGGAACCCAGCAGCCTCCAATGAAGATACTACTTGCTCGCCGTACAGCGGCCCGACAACGCTATCCGTCGCCACCAGCACGCGGCGACCCAGGCCCCTGGCGGCGGCAAGCCTACCTAATTCAAGCAGCAACCCACGCCCCACCAGCACAGGGTAATCTCCCTGCGGGGATTGCACCTGTATCTCCGTCACAGGACGTTCTAGGGCCTGCATGCGGTCGCTCCCTGCCCCACAGCCTGGTAATAGAGGGCCAGCACCCTCTCCGCGACTTCTGCCGGGTCCAGGTGCGTGGTGTCAACCTGGAGCGGCAAAGAGCCATATACCGGCCCCCGCGCCTCTAGTAGACCGTCTACCTGCGCCGCGAAGTCGTCACCCAGCAAGGGCCGAGTGCCCCGCCGGGCCGACTCCTCCAGCCTGTCCAGCAATGCGTTGCGCTCGCAGGTCAACAATACAACCACCCCCTCGGCCTGAAACGCCTCCCTGGTGGTGGGGTCCATTAGAGCGCCGCCGCCAGTTGCTACCACGGCATCCCGCGTGGCTGCGACTTCTAGGCACACCTGCCGTTCTATGTCGCGGAAGTGTGGCTCACCGTACTGCGCGAATATCTTCGAGATAGGCATGCCCGCCTTCTGGATGATGAGCGCGTCGGTATCCACGAAGGGCCTTTGCAGCCGTGCGGCCAGCAGTTTGCCCACCGTGCTCTTGCCGGTGCCCATGAAGCCCCCCAGCACCAGGTTGGGTGCCCCCTCCATCAACCGAACACCCCAACCTTCGGCGCGAGCGAGGGCACCCGCTCCAGCATCTCTTGCAGGCTGTCGCCTCCCAGCTTCTCGTGCAGGGCCTCGGCCAGCACCCAGGCCACCATCGCCTCTCCCACCACCCCGGCAGCCGGCACGGCGCAGAAGTCCGACCTCTGGTACTGGGTGGCCGCGGCCTCCCCTGTAGCCACGTCAACGGTCTGCAAAGGGTTTATGGTCGTGGAAATGGGCTTCATGGCCGCGCGTACGATGATAGGCTGCCCGTTGGTGACGCCGCCTTCCAGGCCACCCGCGCGGTTGGTATGGCGTTCCAGGCCGTTCTCGCCCGCGTAAATCTGGTCGTGCACGTCGCGGCCTGGGCGGCGGGCGTTCGAGAACGCCTCCCCTATCTCCACGCCCTTGATAGCCTGGATGCTCATCACCGCGTGGGCCAGCAGGCCGTCCAGCCTCCGGTCCCAGTGTACGTAGCTGCCCAGGCCCACAGGCAGGCCCGTCACCCACACCACGAACACCCCGCCCAACGTGTTGCCGGTGCGCCGGGCGTTGTCTATGCACGCCTTCATCGCCTCGGTGGCCTCAGGATCGGGACAGCGCACGGGCGAAGCTTCGGTGGCTTCCAGCAGGCTATCAGGCCGCGACAGGTCTATATCCGGGGCCGCCGCATCCCCTATCTCGGTGACGAGGCTGCCCACCTCCACCCCGAAGTGGCGCAACAGCAGCTTGGCGAGCGCCCCCGCCGCCACGCGGGCCGCGGTTTCGCGGGCGCTGGACCTCTCAAGGGCAGTGCGCATGTCGGAGTAGCGGTACTTGACGGCACCCACCAGGTCGGCGTGGCCGGGACGCGGGGCGGTGAGCGGCGGGTGCTCTTTCTTGATGAAGTTGGCGTAGTCGCGGTTGGCGATCTGCATGACGATAGGCCCGCCGGTGGTCACCCCAGCCTCCACGCCGCCGAGGAACTGCACAGCGTCGTGCTCGATGCGCTGTCGCCCGCTCCGCCCGTAACCGCCCTGCCTGCGCGCCAGATCGCGGTTGATCTCCTCCTCAGGCACGCTCAACCCAGCTGGGAACCCCTCGACTATCACGGTGAGGCAAGGCCCGTGAGACTCCCCGCCCGTTAGAAACCTATGTGGCATGTTCGCTTACCTGCTTTCTTTGTTGATGGTTTCTGAAACGTGAAACGTGGTTCTGAAACGTGAAACGTGAAACGTGATGCGGCCTGCTCAATATGGTACGTGAATGTTGTGATGCCTGTCTTACAGGAACAAACACCCCTCTGTCATCCTTCGCTACGCTCAGGATGACAGATGCTCCCCTCACCACTGTACCGAACCCGCAGCACCTATGGTCGCTAACGTCCAACAGCATCCATACCCACCTTCTTGAGATCCTTCGCTACGCTCAGGATGACAGGGTGGGGCTTTGGTCCCGCTAAGCCAGCAAGGCGACATTCGCGGGACCCTGTTCCCTTTACCGCATCACGTTTCACGTTTCACGTTTCACGTTTCAGAACTACGTTTCAGCCCTAACCGCCTCCCACATTACCTCCAGCGGTGCCTCCTGGCCGGTCCAGATGCGGAAGGCCGCGGCCCCCTGGTTCACCAGCATGGCGAGACCATCCTGCGTGCGGCAGCCTGCTATTTGTGCGTCGCGCAGCAGCCGAGTGGGGCGCGGACGGTAGACCAGGTCGTACACCAGCAGGTGGTCCGGTAGGCGCACGTTGTAAGGAAGAGGGCTTTCGTTGGTGTGGGGCCACTGACCCACGGGCGTGCAATTCACCAGCATGGCCGCTTCCTTCAACACGCCACTTGAGCTAATCGCCTGAAAGGAGCCGGGTTCGATGTTGCGGTGCATCCTCGAAGTAAGCGACTTTGCCACTTGCTCCGCCTGTTCGACATCGCGCGACAAGATGAGCACCGAGTGCCCTTCCCTCGAAAGCGCCCACGCCACCGAACGCGCCGCCCCGCCCGCTCCCAGCAGCACCACCCGCGAACCCTTCTCAATCCCTCCCGCGTCAGACAGGCCGCGCATGAAGCCCGTAGTGTCGGTGTTGAAGCCAAGTAGCTGGCCGTCTTCCACGCGCACCGTGTTGCACGCGCCTATCACCAGCACCTCGTCGCTCGCCTCGTCCAGCAGCAACACCATGCGCTCCTTGTGCGGCACCGTGACGTTCCAGCCGGCGAACCCCCGCTCTACGCACTGCTCCACTTGCGACTCGAACTCGCCGGGCGTAACGGGCAGCAGCACGTAGCGATAAGGCAGCCCGGCGGCGGCGAAAGCGGCGTTCTGCATGGCGGGCGACAGGCTGTGCTCGACTGGGTAGCCAAACAGCCCCACCAGGTGCGCGGTCTGCTCCGCATCCTGCTGCTCCTCAGGCGCGAGACTACTCACCGCCGCGACCCCCCTCAATAAGCGCCCTCAGGGCAGCCTCGAAGCCTGGGAAGCTATCGTCCGCGCACTCGGTATCCTCGACGGTGGTGACCCCCTTCGCCGCCAGGGCGGCAATAGAGAGGGACATAGCCAATCGGTGGTCGCCGTGGCTGCTGACTTGCGCGCCATGCAGGAGCGTGGGGCCATGCACGCGGAAGCCGTCGGGCAGAGGCTCGATGCGGGCTCCCATGCGGGTTAGCTCCGCTGCGGTGGTGGCGATGCGGTCGGTCTCCTTCACGCGTAACTCGGCGGCCCCACGCACCTCGGTTATGCCCTGGGCCTGGGTAGCGACCACCGCCAGCAGGGGCAGTTCGTCTATCATACCGGGCACATCTTCGGCTGAAACCGAGATGCCCCTAAGTTCGCGGTGCGACACTTCCACGTCAGCCACAGGCTCGCCGTTGCTTTCTCGCGCATTGTGCAGGCAGACCTCGGCACCCATCCTCTCCAGCGCGTGCAAGAAGCCGGTGCGTCCGGGGTTCACCCCCACGCCTTCAACTACCACGCGGGAGCCTGGGACGATAGAGGCCGCGGCCAGTACGAACGCCGCCGAAGAAATGTCGCCCGGCACGTCCACGTCAATAGCCTTCAAGTGCGACCGGCTCACTCTGACCGTACCGCCGTCCACGGCCAAATCGGCACCCATCGACCTGAGCATCCGCTCGGTGTGGTCGCGGGTGGGGGTCGGTTCCTCCACCGTGGTCTCGCCCAGCGCGAACAGCCCCGCCAACATGACGGCTGATTTTATCTGGGCGCTTGCCACGGGCGGCCTGTAGCTGATAGCCTGAAGGTTGCCGCCCTGGATGGTGAGTGGGGCGAGGCGGCCACCGTCGCGGCCCAGGATCGTCGCCCCCATCTCGCGCAAGGGACGGGCTACGCGGTCCATCGGCCTGCGGCTCAACTGCGCGTTACCCGCGAGCACGCTGTAGAACGGCTGGCCCGCTAGCAGACCCGACATCAGCCGCATGGTGGTCCCCGACCCCCCGCACTCCAACGGCCGCGCGGGCTCCACCAGGCCGGCCATCCCGCGTCCATGCACCAGCACCTCATCGCCGCGATACTCCACCTCGACCCCCAACCCCCGCATTACTTCCAGGGTGGCAAGGCAGTCGTTGGCGGGCAGGAAGTTGCGAATGCGGGTTGTGCCTTCAGCGATGCCGCCCAGCATGGCCGCGCGGTGGGAGATGGACTTGTCGCCCGGCACGCGCAACGTGGCATTTATAGGAGCAACCGGCCCCTCCACGCTCAACGCTCGCGCGGCTCCAGCCTCTGAAATCATACGAACATCGCCCTTCGCTCCCATTGCGCGTCCAGCATCCATTCCTCGAGCCGCGCCTGGTCGTCCAACAACTCCCGCACCACGCCAAGCTGCCGCTCGAACGACGCGAGCGCGTCTGCCACGGCCTGCCTGTTGGTGAGCAGTATATCGCGCATCATCGGCACTTCGCTTGCGGCGAGGCGGGAGGTGTCGCGAAAACCGCTGGCCGCCAGCCTGTCCAGAAGCGGGTCGCACCCGGCGGCCTCCTTCTCGGTGCGCACCAGGGCGGCTGCCAGCAGGTATGGCAGGTGGCTCACGTAGGCCACCGCGCGGTCGTGCTGCGCGGGGTCCATCAGCACGGGGTGGGCACCCACGGCCTCCACAAGCTCCCGGCTCAACGCCATGCTTGCCTCGTCCGTGCGTGCCGTGGCAATCAACACAAACACCTTGTCCGCGAACAGCCCGGCGTCGGCATGCTCTAACCCGCCCACTTCCTTGCCGCACATCGGGTGCCCGCCTACCGCCGAAACGTGCCCCGGCAGCCGGTCCATAGCCTCGACCACGGCGCCCTTGGTGCTGCCCAGGTCCATCAGCAGCGAGCCGGGCGGCATGTGTCTGCCCGCTCCCTCAACATCCGCGACGATTTGGCGCACGGGCGTGGCGAGCACCACTATGTCTGCGGCGCTGACACCGGCATGGAACTCCAGGGTAGCGTTATCTACAGCCCCAAGTTGTAGCGCCAGGTCCGCCGTCTCGGGCCTACGCACGATGCCTATGCGCCGCTTGCACTTGCCCGCCAGGGCCAGTCCGAGCGAGCCGCCCATCAGCCCCAGCCCGTGTATGGCGACCGTGGCCTCGCTAAGCCGCATGGACCGCCTCGCCCGCCGCTACGGTAACGGGGGCCAGGTCTAAGCCCTTGCCGACGGCGTTCGCTACCCTCCTGATGTCGTCCAGCAGGGCTCGGCACTTGTCGGGGCGCAGCGACTGCCCGCCGTCCGAGAGAGCCAGTTCGGGGTGGCTGTGCACCTCGACTATGAGGCCGTCGGCCCCCGCCGCCACCGCCCCCAGCGACACGGGCCCCACCAGGTCCCACCTGCCAGTGCCGTGGCTAGGGTCGGCTATCACAGGGAGATGGGAGAGTTGCTTGAGCACCGGGATGGCGTTCAGGTCGAAGGTGGAGCGGGTGGCGCGCTCGAAGGTGCGAATGCCGCGCTCGCAGAGCATCACCTGGCTGTTGCCGTTAGCCAGGATGTACTCGGCTGCCAGCAATAGCTCCTCTATCGTGGAACTCATGCCCCGCTTCAGGAGCACCGGCCTGCCGCAACTGCCGACTTCCTCCAGCAGGCGGTAGTTCTGCATGTTGCGCGTGCCTATCTGCAATATATCGGCGTAGCGGCTCACCAGGGCCACCTCATCCGGGGCCATCACCTCGGTGATGATAGACATGCCAAGCGACTCCCGAACGTCGGCCAGGATTTGCAGCCCTTCCTCGCCCATGCCCTGGAAGCTGTAGGGGGAGGTACGCGGCTTGAAGGCCCCCGCCCGCATTATCTTCACGCCCATATCGCGAAGCTGCCGAGCCACCTCGAAGGTCTGCTCCCGGCTTTCAACCGAACACGGCCCCGCGATGAAAGTGACGCTATCACCTCCAATGAGCGCGTCGTTCACCTTTATGATCGTGTCGGTAGGCTTGAAGTCGCGGCTGGCGAGCTTGTACGGTGCGAGTATCGGCACCACCTTCTCGACGCCCGACAGCGACAGGAACGTCTCAGGGTCGAGCGGCCTGTCGTTGCCGATGATGCCCAGTATCACCCGCTCCGCCCCGCTCGATACGTGCGGCCTGAACCCAAGCTCCTGTATCCGCTGTATCACGCCGCCAACTTCGTGGGCCTCAGCCCCCATACGCATAACTACTATCATGGCTTCCTCCATTGGGATTTGGGAATTAGGATTTCGGATTTCGGATTTGTTTCGATTCCATCTAAATCCGAAATCCTAATTCCCAAATCCCAAATCTAAAACGGTCCTACTGTCCTCAACGACTCCGTGCCTCTTAGATAAATGTGCCGTATTTCCCGTGGGCCTTTGGGGGTGTTCCAGTGGAGCAACACGCGGATGCACCGCACCGGCCCTCCCGTCTTGTCCATCTCCACTGAGCCTAGCAGGGGCACGTACTCCCAGCCCATGAGCCTCGCGGCCTCAGCCGGGAAAGCCGAGTGCAGGTCGGGGGTGGTGGTGAAGAAGGCGCTCGCAAGGTCGTCTATGTCGATGTCGTTCGCCTCCAACATGGCCGTGATAAGTTCGCGTATGGCGGCGTGTATCTCCTCCCGAGTATCCTCAGCCACCACCGTCGCGCCACGCACGCCACGCACCCGCAGCCGCCAACCGTCCTCCGATGTGCTCATATATCTACGTTGCTCCTATGCCGTCTGGACCGCAAACAAAAAGAGCGGGTGTTCCGCCACACGCTCTTTCTCTTGCGAGACTTCTATTCGGTTGCTTTACTCTCTGGACCTGTTGCGCGTGGCAGCTACTGACCTGGTACTTCGTAGTACCAGTAGTAATACCAGCCACCGTACACGTTAGACGCCGACGCGGCACGACCAAAGCCCAGGACATTCGGTCCGGCTTCAGTCTCAGCTATGCGGGTGGTCGGCACATGTACGTTCATAGCAGCCCATATCAAAGGATAAAGCTTTGCATCATGTTAGCATAACGTAAGGATGGAGTCAAGGGGATTCTTGGCCGAGGGGGTGACACATTCTCGCTATAAGACGCCCGTCGATTGAAATCGAGGGCTACACCTCGCGAAGTCTGCTGACGCAGACTGGTACATCTTTGGGCATCTAACTAGACCTAATAAGATGCTGTAGTCCCTGCAAGGGACTTTGCAAGGTGTAGCCCTCGATTTCAATCGACGGGCGTCTCATGGTAACCTGTCGCATTGCAAGACCTTACTACCCACTTGCCTCTTTTCTGGTCGGAATGACGTCACCGTGCCGTGGCAAGACAAGGCAGCCAGCCAAAATTGCGCCGAAATTGGTGCCGCAGGGGTATTGACTCTGACGTTACGTAACCCTTTATACTCCAATCCGAAAGGAGGTCATGCTTGGATCGACGTTTATACCGCACGGGGCAGTTCGCTCGCAAGGCGTCGGTCTCGATCCGTACGTTGCGCTATTACGACAAGGAAGGGCTGCTCTCGCCCACCGAGTATAGCGAGGCGGGATACCGCCTGTATACGGACGAAGACCTGGTGAACTTGCAGCAGATACTGGCCCTGAAGTTCCTGGGCTTGTCATTGGACGAGATAAAGGCGCTGCTGCGCCCCGACCCCCGGAGCTTACAGGATGTGCTGGCCCAGCAAAAGGCGATGATGCACGCCAAGCGCGCGCAGCTTGACGGCATCATCCAGGCTATCGACGAAACGGAGAAGCTGCTGGAAACAGGCGAATGTGATTGGGAGTCCCTTATTAGAGTGATCCAGGCTATACAGATGGAACAGAACAAAGATTGGGTGAAGAAGTACTTCACACCGGAACAAATGGCACAGATGCAGAACCTGACCGACCAGTCGTACAGCGAGGAAGCCAAGCAACGCCTGGCCGAGCGCCAGGCAGCTATGGGCGAGTGGACCGAGGCGGACCAGGAGCGCGCGAGCGCACAATGGGCCGCGGTCAGCGCCGACGTCGAACGGCTCTCCGCCGCGGGTACCGACCCCACAAGCCCTGAGGCCCAGGACCTTGCGAGACGGTTCAACGAACTCATCGGTGGCTTCACTGGCGGCGACCCGGAGATATCCCGCGGGCTGAATAGCTGGTGGAAGAACTACGACGCCCTGCCAAGCGAACAAAGGCCGTTCCAGTCGCCATACACGGCGGAAGGACAGGCCTGGCTGGACAAGGTGCTGGAGGCTAACCGCCAGGGTCAGTAATCGCCAACATGAGAGCACCAGGCGGGAGCCTTTGGACCTAGGTCCAAAGGCTCCCGCTTTATTATTCGCCTTGTACCTCCGCTTCTGGAAGCTACCGCCTAAGCAGTATGACCGAATGCGGGCAGCAGAGTCGGCCCTTGTCATTCTGAGTACTGCGCTAACGAAGGAATGACAGCAAATAAAATGGTATACGGTTATACGGAGCATGCGGTGCCAGGCGACGCCCCGCGATTGAAATCGGGGGCTATACAGTGAAAAGTCCCTGCGGGACTGGCTTTGTGCAGGAGGGTCGCTTTCGATAGAGTAGGAGGGTAGAGGAGTAGAGGAGTCCCCTTGTGGGACTTCGCAGAGTGTAGCCCCCGATTTCAATCGCGGGGCGTCGCCTGGCACCATATGTGTCTATATTAGCTGACATTCCTTCGTTAGCGCAGTACTGAGCGCAGTGAAGAATCTCGTCCCTCACCGAGATGTTTCACCTTTCTTATGGTACAGAGTGGCTGAAAGAAAGGTGGTTTTGGGGTGCTGAGGGACGAGATTCTTCGCTGCGCTCAGAATGACAAGGATTACCTCATGTGCTCTTCTCAGACTCTACATTGGTAAGGTAGCTTCTACTCAAGAGCCATCGGAAAGTTATGACCTGCTCACATCCCTGATTGTTGCCTCATTTTATGCATTCTTGCATCCAGGTATTGCGCTGTATCCGTATTACGTATATGATTGACAGCACATCCAGGTATATGGCGGAGCCTGGGCATGTAACCAACACAATACAGGAGGATACGATTCAATGAAGAAATTCGTGATAGTAGTTGCAGCGGTATTTGCCATAATGGCGCTCGGCGGCACCAGGGCCACTTATGCTCAGCCTGAGACCGTAACGGTCAACATGATGGAAGAGAACGGCTCGGGCCAGAACGGGACTGCCACCCTCACCATGCAGGGTGACATGCTCATGGTAATGGTTAACATCTCCGGCGGCTCCTCCACCCCGCAGCCCGCGCACATCCATCGTGGTACGTGCGCCAACCTCGATCCCAAGCCCGCCTACCCGCTCACCAGCGTGGTGAACGGTATGTCAGAAACGTCGGTGGCTGTCAGCCTGACCGAACTCGTCAACGGCGAGTACGCCATCAACGTCCACAAGTCAGGCCCTGAGGCCGCTGTGTACGTCTCCTGCGGCGACATCCCGAACATGTTCACACAGGGTGGCGCGGCCGGTGGTGGCACAACGGTAGGCATGCCCGCCACGGGTAGCTCCGACCTCACCTTCGTGGCCCTCCTGGCTATCTTCGGCGCGTCCCTCATGGGCGTCGGCCTGAAGCTCGCCCGCCGCAAGGCATAACAGCGACATTCTCACTGGTCGATCCTCCCAGCCACCCTGCGGCTGACCAGCGATTAGCAGACAAGCGGACCACGTGATGTGGTCCGCTTTTTGATTCCCAGTTTGGGATATGGAACAATAAATGCACAGGAGGCGTTATCTGCTATAGAAGGCGGGGAATAGCCCTGAGAAGGCGGGGAATAGCCCTGGCCTGCATACAGATAAGAAACCAACGTACAAGAATCACTAGATGGAGATGAAAATGCGGTCTATTATGAACAAAGTTACACGCTTCGCCTTGCTCCCCGTGCTGGCCCTCTCGATAGGGGGGTGCACCGTCGGAGGCGGGCAGGCTACCACACCCGTCGTATCCGCACCTACGTCTACGACCCTGCCCGTACCCACCACGGAGCCGACCAAGCCCACCGACAGGCCCGACCCCAAGCCGACCGGCACTCTGGGCGGAGATGAGGGCCTCGACGAAGGAGGAAGCGCGATGATCGACAGCGTGGAAGCGATCATACTCGAATCGTTCCCCGTCCAGGTGACGGTCAACGTCAAAGGCAACCTGTCCGACGCCTGCACTACGGTTGACGAGGTAACCACCGCCCGCGACGGCAACACCTTCAACATCGAAATCAGCACCAAACGCCCCGCCGAGCAAATGTGCGCCCAGGTCCTCACCCCCTTCGAGGAGAACATCCGCCTCGACGTGAAGGACCTCAAGAAAGGCACCTACACCGTGAACGTGAACGGCGTGACGGCGACGTTTGAGCTGGCTGCGGACAATTCGTGAAACGTGAAACATGAAACGTGATGCGGTTAGGGGAACTTAGTACCTAATAACAAACAGAGGCGGCTCAACTAACATGAGCCGCCTCTGTTCCTTTTTCTTGTGCCGAATAACTCTTACCGCATCACGTTTCACGTTTCACGTTTCAGAACCCCGTTTCAGAATCACTTCACAATCACCTTGCCTAGCATCTCCGGGTGGACGGTGCACCAGTAGTCGTAGGTGCCCGCTTTGGTGAAGGTGTAGCTGTACTTCTCACCCTTGTTCATGATGGGTGATACCCATACCTTGGTCTTGCTGGTGGCATCGTGTATGGTGTTGTCGAGCTGCGTCCAGGTGACCTTGGTGCCCACGTCGATGGTCAGGGGGTCTGGATCGAACTTGAAGTTCACTATGTTGACGTTGACTTCCTTGGGGCCGGTAGTGCCTGCCGCGCCATACCTGGCCTGGTAGCGGAAGGTGCCTAGCTGCGATAGGAGCACGTCAAAAGGCGGGGCGTTCTCTGTATGCAACTCGAACACCGCTCGTTCAAAGTACTGCACCGTGTATGTCTTGCCGTCCAACGGGGACCTCTCCTGGAACTCTTCGGAGATGGGGTAACCCTGCTGCGCCAGACCGCCGTTCTTCTCCCAGTAGGCGCGGAACTTCCCACCTACCGTCTTGTCGGTAGCCTCGAACTTACGGGCGTTGTTGGTGTTGACTTTCTGGTTGGGAGCGCCGTCCGGGTACTTCTGCTGGTAGAGGAAGTTGCCCAGGAGCGATAGCAGCACGTCGTTCGGCTTCGGATTCGCGGGGTGCGACTCGAACACGGCACGCTCGAAGTACTGCACCGTGTAGGTCTTGCCGTCCGTCTCCGAGACCTCCTGCATCTCCTCGGAGATAGGAAGCCCCTGCTGGGCAAGCCCGCCGTTCTGGTTCCAGTACTCCAGGAACCGCCCCTTCACCGTCTTGCCCGTCTCCGCGAACGTCCGAGAGTTGCCCTGCGCGTAACCGGGCGCACCGCCAAACGCCGGCAAAGCCAGCACGACAACAAGCCCGACAGAAAGCAGGCGCTTTATAGTGTCCTTCATGTAGTCCTCTCCATTTCTGAATGTATTTGTACTTACCAGGTTAATACGTTGAGGGTTACTAATGGGTTCTTGATTAAAGTCGGAACCGCCAAGACCCCAAGGACGCAAAGTGCGCGCCAAGATTAGGGTTGTTGTTGGCAAGAGTGCTAACCACTAACCACTAACCACTAACCACTAACCACTAACCACTAACCACTAACCACTACTCAGTCCTCAGTCCTCAGTCCTCAGTCCTCAGTCCTCATCACTCCCATCATCCATCGTCCATCTCAGCCCAACTTCTGTAGCTCGGTGTTGAGGTGGAAGTAGGCGTAGTATTCATTGGGGCGCATTTCAGGGTAGGTAGCGAAGTCTACATAGGGCGCGTTGCAGTGGGGACAGCGCAGGGGGTTGTAGTAGCGGAAGTGGGTGTTGCAGACCTGGCAGGGCGGCAACTGCTCCTGGAACGCCAGGCCGTGATCTGGACCCTGTAGCTGGAAGGGCATACCCTCGATTGGCTCGTACACCAGGAGGGTGTGCAGGCCGCGCTCGCAGTAGAAGTACTGGCAGTCGCTGAAGCCCGCGTGAATCTGGCGCAGCACGAACGACCTGGCGCAACGGTCGCAGACGCAGCAGGAGCAGACGTTACCCGGCGTTATTATGCCGCTTACGTGCAGGCCTCTCGTGAACAGCCCTCGCCCGGTTAGCCCCTCGTTGCTGTATTGTGAGCCGGGCAGGTACCAGGGCTGGAACCTCACGCTCTGTACGCCGTATCTGGCCGAGGAGTCAGCAGTGGATAGCGGCTCATCACTGTGGGTTATGTTACAGTTGAGCATGACACCCAGCGTGCCGAGCACGTGCAACGTCATGTGGAAGTAGTAGGGCGGCTCTCCGGCAAGCTCTAACTGCCTGGTCGGCAGGAGATACTCGCGCACCGTCTGGCCGTCTACACTTGCTGCCAGTCTCAGTTCAGGATCGTCGCTCCTGTAGCTCGCGTTCCTTGAAATGGGCGCGCCCTCTGCGGCTGCTACTTCAAACAGGGTAGTTCTGCCGTCCGCCACCAGGGTCAGCGCTTCCCAGGTTGTTGGTGATGTCTCTGCCATTCCCACCTCACACGTACTCAATAATAGCGCACAAGTATTCACGAGCTTGTATCATATAAGTAGAGGTCCATGCAAGAGGACCAGGGTACAATATCATGTACCCTGGTCCTCTTTGTACTCTCTAAACCACCTAAACCTTAGCGCGCTCCTGGCGTCCTTGGCGTGATGCGGTTCCGTCTCTCCTACGGCCTGTTGGAAGTCTCGTCCCGCTCCTTGCTGTAGAAGGGGTCGGTGCCGCCATGAGCGCCATGCTCGCCCGCGCTGGGGCTGCCCGCGCTATCGGCCTTCTCAGGGTCGGTGCCCTCGGCCAGGCGCTTGAAGCGTTCCAGGTCTTCCTCGACGCTGCGGGAGGTGGTCTGGGTGAGCACGTCACCAATCGCCTCGAACCACGTGGGGTCGTACTGGATTACGACGTGCACCTCTGTAACATGCCCGCGTTCGGAAAGGGTAACGGCCCCCGCGTTGTCGGCTCCGCTGGTGGAGCGCCAAGTGACGGTGCGGTTAGGCACCAGACCCTGTATCTTGGCGTCCCACTCCTTCTCTATGGGGCCTAGCTGGGCCTTCCAGTGCAGCGTGTCTTCGCCGGTCCTCGTCACCGACTCGACATGCTTCATAAAGCTGGGGAAGTTCTCAAAATCGGTCCACAGAGCGTAGACCTGCTCAACAGGCGCGTTGACGGTTATATCCTTCTCGATCCGCATGGTGACCTCCTGATAGTGCTGCTAGCTGGAAGCAAGCAAGATGTATGCCTTTTCGAGTGGTTAGTGGTTAGTGGTTAGTGGTTAGTGGTTAGTGGTTAGTTGAAGCTATCACAAAAACAACATTGTGAAACAGCAGCACCAGAGTCCCTACCTTGTCATTTCGAACGCAGTGAGAAATCTCGTCCTATATGCAGGTCTGGCCCTTTGCTTACGAGACTCTACGTTATAGAAAGGGGTTACCATGTGCTGAGGGACGAGATTTCTCACTCCGTTCGAAATGACAATGTGGGAGTTATGCTAGATAGGATGGATTGACAAGACGTTCTCCGGTGTTGTAAAGGAGCAGTTGCAACAGCAACCCCAAACAACCCGGAGAACAAGCTAATGATACCAGATATCGATGTACCTGATGATTGGTCGTTTGGC
>DASVRN010000101.1:0-11099 GCA_036388595.1 Chloroflexia bacterium | reverse complement strand
GCACGGTAGCTTTCGCCGTACAGTAGCTCAATCAGGGGCTGGGCCACGAATACCACAGTTCCCAGCGTGGCCGCCAGCGCGAGCGAGCCGCCCAGCACACGGCGCGAGTAGCCCCTGATGTCGGCCTGCCCTTTCAGACGGTTGGCTCTGGGGAGCATCACCAGGATGAGGCTCTGGTTGAGCGTATCCAGTCGCATGGCGAGGGCCAGCGCGACCGAGTATATACCTACCGACTCCGGCGTGGAGAGTCGCCCCAGGAGCAGCACGTCGGCCTGTGTCGCCACTATCGCGCCCAGGGTGGCAAGCCCCATCCACTTGCCGAAGTCGAGCATTCGCCACGACAGCCCGCCGCGCTGTAACAACTCTCGTATCGAGCGCATGCTCCCGCCGGAAAGCCGCCAGGGCAGCCAATCGCGCGGCAGGAGGAACCATGCAGGCAGGCTGCTGGCAAGAGGCACCAGTACGTTCCAGGCGACCAGGCTGCCGAGGTCCAACCGCCCTACCGCCAGCAGCCCCAGGATGCCTCCCACCGTTATCACTGCGTTCAGCACGCCCGCCACCCCAAGCCGCCCAAATAGCCCCAGCCCCAGCAGCACCGTGCCGGGGTAGCTGCTGATGGATAGGCTGAGGAGCGTCAGGAACGCCAATTGCAGGTATGGCGTTAGGTCGGCATGCCCCAGCACTAACCCAGCTAGAGGGGCGGCAAGGAGCAGGCCCATGATAGTCACAATAAGACCCAATAGAGGGCGCAACACGAGGTACACTCTGGCGGCCTCGTATTCGACGCCGCTCTCGCGCTCCCTGGAGACGTACTTGATCGCGGCCTGCGTGAGGCCCATGTCGGCCAGAGTACCGCAAATCATCACGACAGCCATGACCAGGCCGAACCTGCCGAATTCGGTGGGGCCGAGGGCGCGGGCCGACGCTATATTGCCCGCTAGCCCGAGTAGCAGTTGCACTCCGCGCCCGCCGATGGTGACCGCCAGGTCTGTTGCCGCCTGGCTGCGTGCCAGCCCTCTCAGGTCAGGCAGCCCAGGTATGCTAGCCACTCGCGCGGGTCCTTCTTTCGGGTTGCTCGTCGAGTGATGCCGTCGCGGGGGATGGTCGCCCGTTCGCGCTAGGTGCCAGCGCCCGGAGCCAGGCAGCGGGCGCACGCCGGTCGAGGGGCTTCATTCGGGACATTGCCCACAGGTGCCGCCGGGCAGAGGACTTATCACCCAATTCAAGGTAAAGGCGGGCGAGCCTATAGTGCACGTTTGCCCTGCCTCTTCTCGCGCCTGCCTTCACCCTGTCGGAGACGCCGGGATTGGCCGCCAGGAAGCCACTGACTATCCGCAGGTAGTCGAGCATCGGCGTTTCTCGCCCGGCCAGTGTGGTGCGGCCCGCGTGCTCTCTCACCAGCACCAGCGGCTCAGGCACGTAACTGGCTTTGTAGCGGGCCGCGAGCCTCAGCGTTAGCTCGTAGTCTTCGTTCATACGCAGGTCGTGGAAGCCTCCCACCCGCTCAAATGCCTCCCGCTTGACCATTAGAGTGCTGCCCCCCGCGACCGGGTCCTCCAGCACGTCGCCCAGGATGTAGCCGTTCCAGTTGGCCGTGAGGGGCAGGCAGGGCCGGTCAATCAGGCCGCTTTCATCGAAGCGATAGGCGTTGCAGAAGGCAAAGCCCGCGTCCGGTGTGCGCGCCCACTCCTCCACCTGCTTTTCGACCCTTGTGGGCTGCCACAGGTCGTCGGAATCGAGGAAGGTGACGAGCGGGCTTGTGCTGGCCGCTACACCCTTATTCCGCAGGGGGCCACGGCGGTTGGAGTGAGGCAGCCGAAGGAACGTGACGGCGGGACCCGCGCCTTCAAATTCGCGTACCACCTCTGGCGTGTCGTCGGTGGAGCCGTCGTCCACCACCACTACTTCGGCAGGCATAATCGTCTGCGACATCACGCTCCGCAGGGTCTCTCGCAACATTGCTGCTCGATTGTACGTCGGGATCACGACGGCTACGGCGGGTGCCCTGTTCATTCCGTGGCTCGCTCCTGGACGAGACTCTTCAGCCGACATCGCTCTCTCAATCCCACCAGCCATGCCAGACCGTCACCGAAGGGGCGGAGGCGGATGCTTCTATACTTCCCGGTGCCTTCGCTGACCTCCATGAGTCTGCAATAGCTTTCTGACTCCAACTCCCAGAAGACTTCCACCGGCCCGCTCGTGCGGTACAGCCTGCGCAGGTATTTACTGTGCCTGGGTACCCAGCCGAACGAGCCTTGTTGCGTCTTGTATTGTGCGAGCGCCCGTGCCTTCTTCTCGGCGGCCCAGCCTCTCACCTCTACGGCTACATTGGCGAGGACCGGGGTAAGGGGCACCTGTAGCTCGTATATCCGAATTGTAGGTTGGGCTGCGGCTGTGAGTGCGTGCAAGGTACGACCTAGCACCTGCGCGACCTTTAAATGCTCGGGGTGAAAATCGACGCAGGAGGGGGCGTAAATGACCTCCGGTTGTTCGCGTTGCAGCAGGTCTCCCAGCAGCGGCTGGAGTTCTCCCAGCGACCAGCTTCCTTCAGGCAGCCCAAGCTGCACTAACTCCACCTGCCCCAGCGCCTTTACCGCCCGCATGGCTTCCATTTCGCGCAGCCTCCGCATCTCGTCGCGCTTTATGCCCCCGGCCCGCGAGCTACCTCCGTCCGTCACAACGAGCACGCAAACCCGGTCCCCGGCTGCTACGTAGCGAGCTATAGTGCCCCCACAGCCGAGCGTCTCGTCATCCGGGTGAGGCGCGATTACCAGCACATGCCCGGAAGTGCCGGGCACGATGCGCCTTATGGATGGGCGCAGTAGCACTCCTGCCAGCAGGAAGCCTGCCTCCCAGCAGCGCGCTATGGTTGGGAAGACTACTCTACGTACCGGCCACCGCAAGACGCGCCGGAGGTTTTTATACATCGCGGCTATCATACCACGTCAAAATCTCCGGCGGTGATGTGCCAATCGCGGGGGTCCGACAGACCGGCAATATCCACGTCGGGCTGCAAAGGCACAATCTCGAAGTTGAAGGCCGTGCCCCTGCGAGTGGGGAGGAAGCCGAGGCCGCGCAAACGGCGGTACAGCGTTGAGCCGGGAGCGGCGGTTGCCAGCACCATACTCGCTCCGCGTGCCGACAAATCATCAAGGGCGCTCTTGAGCAGGGCGGAGAGTGTTACAATGTCGTTCTGCGCCATGAAGATGTCGGCTATGTAGCCGTTGCGCCGCGCGCCCCTATCCGCCAGCCTGTACGCTATGTAGCCGCACGGTTCGCCATTTCTGCGAGCCACGAGCACTTTGTAGGAGTAAGTAGCGGCTCGTGTGAAGCGCCAGTCAACCCATTCGGCATATCGAGCCACAACGTTCTCGTATTCCCCTGATATGTCGGACCAGAGGCGGTCGAAATCGTCCCTCCCTGTAGCCTCGTCCACACTCACGCCGCTCCTACGAGTCCTGCTCTTCATAACCCTACGAAACACCGTACGCCAGATGAACGATCCTGCTCCCGCCACCATCCCTGCTGCTTTACCTAGCGGGCGTGGCAATACGCCACCTTCACCGACCGCGTGTTCCGCGTGCAGGGGGAAGCGCAACCATGCGAGTGGGAAGACGCGCCTGTAGCCGAGGACGTAGTTGCGGGTGCCCCATTGTTCGTTGGGCAGGCCCAGCACCGCCGCGTAGCCTGCCGCCGCCCACGCGCTATGCGCCGCCTCCCCCATCGAGGTGAGTATCCCCTGCCGCCGGAAGTCGCGCGCCGACATTGCCTCTACCGCGTGGACTGCCGGTCGCTCTTCGCCCCGCAACCTCACCCGGAGTGGGATGCCGCCGTATTGCCCCACTATACGCTCCTCGTCATGAGTGGCGGCTACCCACACCGAAGCAGGGGAAATATCGCGCTCCATCAGCTTCCACCGCCACACGTCTACCGGCCGCTCTCTGCCGAACACCTCAGCGTAGAGCGAGGCCAACTGCACTTCGTCGCCGGGCCTGTAAGGACGAACGTACCATGTAGGTCCGGCTTCCGCCGATTGCACGGGTCTTCTCCTTCAGGCTGATTCTGGTGTGCGCAGCCGCTGTGATGTCATTCGGGCCGGTCATTCAGTATAGCGCACCATAGCGCACCGGCAACTGAGGCTCACATTAACCCTACACGTGGGGTTACAATCCGCCTATACGGTCACTCTAGTGGCAAGTCTGCTATAATCATCAGCAGTTAGCTAATGAACCAGACGACCGCTTGCTCTCCTTACTTAGACCTGGGGCTATCATGCACATAACCAACCGTACCATGCCAGTCGCGGCCGCGGGCACCCAGCAGGGCACTAATCCCCTGACTCTGGCTGTCGATGCGACTCCCGTGCTCCTCGCCTATATAGACAGCAGCCGCCGTTTCGCGTTTGCCAACAACGCGTTCGCCGGGTGCTATGGCCTCACCCCGCAACAGGTCACAGGCAAGCTGGCCGAGGAGGTGCTGGATGGAGGCACCTACGCCGGTATTCGCGCCAACCTGGAAGCCGCGCTAGGTGGGCAGACGCTCGACTTTGAGGTTGCGCCCGCCTCCGCGGAGGGCCGACACCTGCACGTCTCTCTGGTACCCGACGTGGGTGAGCAGGGGCAAGTCGCGGGAGTGGTAGTTACCATCAGCGACATAACGGAGCGCACTCTTGCCGAGGCAGACCTTCGCCGCAGGGAGCAAGAGCTTCGGGACTTCATCGAGAACGGGGCCGTTGGCCTCCACTGGGTAGGGCCGGACGGCAAAATTCTGTGGGCCAACCGGGCCGAGCTTCAGTTGCTTGGCTACGGCGAGGACGAATATATAGGCCATGACATCGCGGAGTTTCATGCGGACGGCCACATCATCAATGACATCCTCCGCAGGTTGAGCGCCAAAGAGACCCTGCACGGTTACGAGGCCAGGCTGCGAGCCAAGGACGGCACCGTAAAGCATGTGCTGATTAGCTCCAATGTCCTCTGGGACGACGATGGGCGCTTCGTACATACCCGCTGCTTCACCCGCGATATCACCGAGCGCAAGCTGGCGGAAGAGGCCCTGCGTGAGAGCGAAGAGCGGAACCGCGCCGTGCTGGAGCAGGTGTCCGAGGCCATATTCCTGCTTGACCCCGATACGAAGCGGTTTGTGGTCGCAAATCCTGCCTTTCAGCGGTTGTTGGGATACACGGCTCAAGAATTGGCAGGCATGCAGATTTACGACGTGCTGCCCTACGAGCGCGAGCGAATAGACCGCACGGTACAGCGGGCGCTGGAATCGGGCGAATACTACGTAAGCGACCGTCTCTACCGCCGCAAGGACGGCTCTCTCGTGAACGTCGAAGTGGGCATTACGCCGGTGTCCTATGGGGGCAAACGTGTGCTTTGCCAGGTTATCCGCGACATCACCGAGCGGAGGAAGAATGAGGAAGAGCGCAACCAACTGCTGGAGAGCGAACAGTCGGCCCGCACCGCCGCCGAGGAAGCGCTCCGTATGCGTGATGAATTGCTAGCCATCGTTTCACACGACCTCAAGAACCCGCTCGCGGCTATAAAGGGGAACGTTCAACTGGCCCGCAGGCGCGTGCAGGAAACGACCGGAGCGGACCCCGGACGGGTTGTCGGCATATTGGACAGGATTGACGAAGCCCAGGCAAAGATGAACATGCTCATCAACGAGCTAATGGACTTCGGCCGCTTGCAGGCCGGGCTTCCCCTTACGTTGCAGCGCCGCCCCACCGACTTGCTGGTGCTGGTACACGAGGTAGTCGCGCAACAGCAGCAGACCACCGCCAGGCACAATATCCGTGTCGAGGCGAACGTGCCGGAACTGGTAGGCTCCTGGGATGCAGAGCGGTTGGAGCGGGTAATCGCCAACCTGCTGTCCAACGCCGTCAAGTACAGTCCGAGCGGCGGGGATATCACCGTCGAAGTGGCGCAAGAGGCTGTAGATGCCGGGCAGAGCAGCGAGGGGGTCGAAACCTGGGCCACTCTTACCGTAAAGGACCAGGGCCTGGGTATCTCCGGCGATGACATGCCGCACATATTCGAGTGGTTCCGGCGCGCCAATGATGTGTCGGGGCGTATTAGCGGCGCTGGAATCGGTCTGGCAAGCTCGCTGCGCGCGGTGCAGCAACACGGGGGAACAATCAGCGTGGAGAGCGCGCCTGGGGTAGGCTCGTGCTTCATCGTACGGCTGCCAGCCAGCGGGCAACCAGTATAACGGCCTCTAGAAATGCGGTGCCTTAGATTTTATTCCCCTAAACTTGCTATAATTCCAACCAGCACACACTTACTAAATAGCACGTTCCTCCTCAACGCAGGCAAACGGCGATACGCCATCACCCTGCCTATTATGAGCGTTACGGGTTACGAGTTACGCGTCACGTGTTACAACTCGATTCCCACGCAATATTCTCAGTTGATGCCGACTTGGTCCTGGAGCACGCTTAATGGGTGAGACATTTCTCTGGTGGTTGACAATACAGGTGCTGGGGCTGGTAGCACTGCCCGTAGCGGCGATGCTGATGCGCGGAGTGCCCGACCGTGGGTACGTCGCCGCCAAGCCGCTCGGCCTGCTGCTCGTCACCTGGCTGGCGTTCACGTTTTCGATGACTGGCGCGGTGCCGTTCGGGCGTCTCCTGCTGTTCGGCTGCCTGCTGCTTGTGGCGTTATTCTCCGCCTGGCTGCTGTTTCGCGACAACCGGGCCTTGCTGTGGGAGCTTCGGCCGCATTTCCGCACGCGCTCGTTCCTGCGGCACCTGCTCGCCGCCGAGTTATTGTTCGCGGCGCTGTTCGCCTTTTGGGCCTGGATGAGGGCTTTCAACCCCGAAATTCTGGACCAGGAGAAGTTCATGGACTACGGCATCCTGAACTCCATCCTGCGCAGCGGCAGCATGCCCCCGCCCGATATGTGGCTCGCCGGGCACTCGCTCAACTACTACTATTTTGGCTACATCCTCATGGCCGCCATGTCCAGCCTGAGCGGGGTAGCGCCTTCGATTAGCTTCAACCTGGCAAACGTCTTCCTGTTCGCCATGACGGGCCTGCTCACCTATGGAGTGGTATACAACCTCATCGTGGGCACCATCCTCCGGCGCTCTGGACGGCCCGCGCCCGTTGTCACACCTCCGCCCCCACCCCCAGCACCCAGGACCAGGGGCACCGGCCGCCGTAGCACCCGGCCCGAACCCGCACCAAAAAGCCCTCTGCCCACTCGGCAGGCGCACACTCAGCAGTTCGCGCTTGCAGGTGCCTCAGCCGGTACCTACTCCACCGTCGTAGATGAAGAGGTAGTGGCGACCCCGCTACCGGCACGTCGATCCAGAGGGGAAGCGCGTTACGAAGAGGTGACGGTCGTTGACACGGCGGAGGCGGGGGAGGGCACGGACGACCCTACACGCCGCGTGCCGCTGTTTTTGTCTCCCATCCTCTACGGGGTGCTGGCCGCCCTCATGGTGGTGGCGATGGGCAACCTCGCGGTACCTTTTGCCAAGAAGGACGCGCCCGGTGGCCGGGCGAACGGTAATGGCTGGAGGTTCTGTTTCTTCTGCGAGAAGCAGGGCTACGGCTACTGGTGGGACCCCTCCCGCATCATCCTGGATTACCGTACTGTGCAACAGCCGGATGGCACTTTGCTCAAGTCGGAGGTGGGATTTGAGACGATCAACGAGTTCCCCGCCTTCTCGTTTGTGCTCGCCGACATGCACCCGCATCTCATGGGGCTACCTTTCGTGCTATTAGCCGCTTTGACCGCTTACGCGCTGGGCCGTCGCAAAGTGGCACGGTCCAACCGCTGGCGCGATGGCTTGCCGCATGGCCTGGGTGGGTGGGTGGGGCTACTCCTGTCCGCGCTTATCGTGGGCGCACTCTACACCATCAACACATGGGACTACCCGACGTACCTGCTGGTCATGCTGGGTGGGTTGGCGCTGCCCTATATAGCGGCGGCGCACAGGCCGGATAGCGGCGGTTGGCGCTGGGCCAGGCCCTTCGTCGTCTACGCTGCCCTGCTCATTGTGATTAGCCTGCTGGCCTACCTGCCCTTTCACCTGACCTTCACGTCCTTCGCGGGTGGCGGCCCCGTGGCGCTGCCCGAGAATGTGGCGAACATACCCCTGCTGGGCGGCCTGTTGCAGCGACTCAGCGGCCTCTTCCTGCTCAACACGGCCGACAAGACCATCACCGGCTTTATGGTCATCTTCGGCATCTTCTTGCTCTCCCTGGTGGTGTGGGTCATCTACGAGTTTGCCACCTACATGCGCAAGCGCGCCCGCAGCAGCGAAGAGGGGGTCAATACGCTGCTCATATTCGGCATCCTGCTAATGGCGATCCTGCTGGTAGCGGTGTGGACGCGCTTCCCACTCTTTGCCTTCCTACTGCCCCTCATCATCATGGCGGGGTACCTCATCTGGCAGGAGCCGCGCCGCACCGAGCGCAACCTGGCGCTGGGCGTGTTCCTGGTCGCCGCTACTATCGGCCTCGGCGTGGAGATCATCTATCTGCATGACAACTTCGGCAACCGGATGAACACCCTCTTCAAGTTCTACTACCAGATGTGGGTACTCTGGTCGCTGGCGGCGGCTTACGGCTTTTGGCGCACGCTACAGGCGGCTTTCGGCAAGAACCGGCTGATGAGCACGGGGCGGGGCTACGACCGCGTGGAGTGGGCGGTGAACGACACCCCTACGGGCTTGAAGGTGCTGGCGGGCACCTGGGCGGCGGCCTTCTTGCTGCTGGTGCTTTCCGCGCTTCCCTACGCCTGGATCGGCTCTCAACAGCGGAATATGGTCGAAAACAAATCGCCCGTGGGCCTCGACGCGCTGGAGATATTGCGCAGGAGGAACCCCGCCGATTACGAGGCTGTCAGGTGGCTCAACGGGAACGCAGGTGCCCGTGACGTGGTGCTGGAATGCTGCCGCAATGAGTACGACTGGCCGGGGCGCATTTCGGCCTTCACCGGGCTATCTACGCTGGTGGCGTGGGACACTTCGCACGAGAAGCTGTGGCGTTCCAGCCAGCCCGTTTTGTCATCCGAGGTAGACCGCAGGCGGCAGGTGGTGAACGCCATCTACCAGGGCACCGACTCCGACAACGGCGCTTTATTGACGCCGCAGAAGCTGCTCGATACGCTCAACTCTTACGGCGTAGACTACGTGGTAGTGGGCGCGATAGAGCGCGGAGTGGTAGGCCCCAGGGTCGGTGAGATTAGCGCCGCCGAGAGGGTTACCCCCTACGCGGAGAACGTGATGAAGGTCGCCCTGCCTGCGGTCTTCCGGTCCTCCGACGGCAACGCCGTGATCTATGGAGTGCAGGGCGCGCAGGTTGACCCAGGCGTGACGGTGCCCACTCCGCTACCCCAGGTGACACCGGGCGAGGAGGGGCAGCAGGTCGATCCGAACGCCCCGCCGCAGGCCCTCTTCGACCGCACGGGTCCCGGCCCCAACCGAGGCCAGTTCAACCTGCCACGGGCCATAGCTATCGACGCGGAGGGCAACTTCTACGTGTCTGACACCGAGAACAAGCGCATCCAGAAGTTCGATTCGTCGGGCCAGTGGCTGCTGGCCTTCGGGACCGAGGGCACGGAGGTAGGGCAGTTCGCCGCTATCAGTCCCGAGTCGGTGGGCACCGGGCCGGGCGGGCTGGCCGTGGACGCTGACGGCAACATCTACGTGGCCGACACCTGGAACCATCGCATCCAGAAGTTCGACTCGGACGGGCACTTCGTCACGGCGTGGGGTTCGTTCATCAGCCTGGCAGACCCCGCCCTTGCCGACGCCCCCGACAGGGACAGCCGCTTCTACGGCCCTCGCGGGGTGGCACTTGGCCCCGACGGCAACGTGTACGTGACCGACACCGGCAACAAGCGCGTGCTCATCTTCAGCCCGGACGGCGAGTTCGTGCGCAAGATCGACTCCGGCATGAGTCCCACCAGGGTCTCGCCGGACTACGCCTTCAACCAGCCGGGCGAACTGAACGAGCCTATCGGCATCGCGGTGGACGCGCAGGGGAACGTGTACGTGGCCGACGCGAACAACAGGCGCATCCAGAAGTTCGACGCTTCGGGTCAGCCTACCGCGCAATGGCCGGTGCCCGCCCCGAACTGGGAACCCGGACCCTACCTTGAGCCGTTCCTGGCGATTGATGCTCAGGGCAACCTGTACGCCACCGCGCCCACGGGCAAGGCTGTGCTCAAGTTCGACCAAAACGGCCAGGTGGCAGCCACCAAGAACGCCAAAGGCACCGTCACTCTCAACCTGCCGACCGGGCTGGCAATTGGTCCCGCCGGTAACGTGTATGTGGTTGACACCGCCAGCAACAGCGTGGTTGACCTGGGTGGAGTGCCGTAGGTTATGGACACTAGGGTGTGTCTACGAACTGTAGGAAGGAGAGGATAGCGGCCTGGGTGTTTAACTATTCGTTGAGGTCGCTGCTATTCCGCCAATAAGGATTCGAATTTCTTCTTGGCTCGGACACGGTCGGCGGACTCATACCACCATACTGGCTTTTGCTCCAGGTTCGAAACGTAGTTCTTCACATGCTGCCAGTCTCTGAGTCCCAGTTTCTGTACAAAGTCACGCGGTTTCAAGTCAAATGACGGAGTTTCGTCTTCGTTCATCCAGTCCAGGTAATCCCAGTCGTGTTCGTGCGTGGGGGTAATCCCTATCTCGTCGCCATCACCGTACGTGAGGTCGTGGTACCGGTGTTTGCTCAGGAAGCTACGGACCTTGGGCAATAACTCTCGCAACCATTCTTCCTTCTCGGCTCCGTGCCAGTATTCAGTTGTATTTAGAACCGCGTCAACGTGCAGAGGTCCGCCGCGCTCGTCTATGCCTGGCTCTTCCAAGGTCGCATAGCACCAGCGATATCCACTCTCCTGATAGGTCTTACACGTTCGACAGGCGAAGTAAACATCATTCATCAGTTTTCTTGCTCTCCTTTGGTACCCATTTACCCACCCTACTAGAGCGCGCCCGCAAACTACAACCAGACGAGGATAGCGGTCACAGTCACACAAGCATCGATTAGCTCATGTCTTCGCACCATGAGTCTATTTTACCAACTTTGCAGACACGCCCTAGCAAGCACAGAAGGGGCAGGACTCAC